>CAYTWV010000793.1:0-1981 GCA_964442235.1 uncultured Myxococcales bacterium
GGTGTGGCCAGCACCGGCGCACTCCCGATATTGCAGGGTGTAACCGGCTTCACACAGGTCCGCCATCTCGGTCCGTTCGATGTCCGTGGAGACGAGGGTGTCGCTTTCGCCGAAGAGGACCAGGAACGGGGTATGATTCATGCGTTTTACTGAAGTGGCCAGGATGGAGTTTTCGGCGAGGAAACATCCCCAAGGCTGAGCCTCTTGCCAGTTTCCGGCCGCACAATTGGACAAGAAGGGTTCTGCGTAAAGTTGGTCAGGCGAGGAGATCTGTCTGTAGGAGGACTCGTCGGGGATACTGCACCCTGAGGAGAGGATGTTGGGCAGTGCGGACGCAACGAAGAAGGGATCCTGGTCCGTAAGCAGCCCGAAAAGATCAGCGGGGAGCCCGTACCAGGCTTGCATGGCCACAAGTGCTGCCACGAGACTTCCGGTTGATTCCCCGAATTCTGCGCACCCCTTTTGGGCGTGGCGAAGCAAATTGGTAGGTGGCACCGCCGCGATGGCGCCCAGAATGGTCAACTCGGGCGAGTAATAGGGGGCGTAAAGGTCGGTGAAAAAGGCAGCGTGGCCGCCTTGAGAACCTCCGAAGAGGACGACTTTGTCGGGGTCGCCTTTGGGCAGGCCTTCTTGGCTTTCCAGGGCAGCGAGGGCGCCTCGGACGGCGTCCAGGCAGGAGATCGCGACGGCCTCTCCGACCAGATAGGGGTGAATGGTGCCTTCGGGGGATTTGGGGCCGAATCCAAGCAAGCCGATGTAGTCGGGCGACACGCCGATGTAGCCTCGGGTAGCCAGGGCCAGCGACGAGAGTACTCCATTCTGGAGGTCACGGGAGGGAGCGCAGTCATCCATGAAGCCGGTGGTTCCATGCTGGAAGACGACGACGGGAAGGGGTTTGTCCAGTGGAATCCCGACGGGAATCGCCACAATGGCGGTGGCTTCCACGGCCTGCCCGCGATCTTGAGTGGTATATCGAAGTTTGAAATTTCGGACGCCGTAGGGGATGGGAAGCAGATAGTCATACTCCTCGGGAACCAGCGCCGTGATATCTTCTGCAGACATATTGGAGAGGGGGTGCTCGGCCCAAGAGACCACGGAGCCGACTTGTTCTTTGGGAAGCCAGGTGTGGGGCTGTTTTCCACAGACTGCGGTAGAAGGCTGAGGAGGGACAATAATTTCGGGCGAGGTGTCCTGGGGGTCAGGGAGGTCGGCAAGGTCGGCGAGGTCGGCGAGTTGGTCCGGTGCGGTATCGGAAGCGAGGTCGGGGCCGGCGGAATCGGGAAGGTCAAGGGGGGAGGAGTCGTGGGTATCCTGGATGGAGGTCGAATCAGTAGGGGAAGAGTCCTTGGAGTTGCATGCCACCAGCAGAGTGAAGCATGCGGCAACTGCAACGGAGCAGAATGCGGAAGAGATTCGAAGCATGACTACCTCCGGGGCTAAGCGGGCGCAGGCAGCGTCCATGGGGTGGCGATGGATCGGCGGCAGTGTAGCCTGACGTCAGGGCGGATACAACATCTGGCAATGCGGGATTCGGATGTGGATAATAGGGGCTTGTGGGAAGCAGTATTGGAGCTTGAAGGAGGGCGTCATGAGGCTTGCGGTTACGGTCGTCTGGGTGGCGTTTGTCGCGGGGTGTATCGAATCCAACCCGCAGCCATCTCCGGGCACCAAGGATGCTTTGGTCGGTGGGACAGACTCGGTTTTGGCCGAGTCCGATTCCGTTTCGGATTTTGGGGGGCTGGAAGATTTGAAGACAGAGGATCAATCCCTGCCGTCGGATGTAATGTTGGATGTGGGCGCCGATTTGGTGGATGTGGCGGCCGACATGGTGGATGTGGCGGACATCGAGGTCACCGAGATTCCAGCGGGGTGCTGCGAGCTTGGCAGCGTGTGCGAAGAGGGGAAAAAGTGTGTGGAGGTGGCTCCCGGCGAGAAGTGGGGCAAGTGCCTTCCCGCCCCGGAGTTGGGGCAGTGTTGGACC
>CAYTWV010000794.1:0-1977 GCA_964442235.1 uncultured Myxococcales bacterium
CACGCCGCAAGCAGAGATGGCACCACCACATTGGCCCGCCAAGGCCGCCTGGGCCGACGAGGTCTGCATGGAGTGCTGTCCGACCGCCGACGCATTACCGTCCGAGGGTTGCGCCACATAGGTTCCGGCTCCGGCAGGACCTTGCTGCGTGCCTTTCACGATGGATTGCGAGATGTTTTCTGAACTCTGTCCCGAGGGCTCGAAGGTCAGGAAGCCGACGTTGTCCGTCACCATCAACACGGCGATGGCGACCAGCACCACGCCCGTGGCCTTTTCCAGTTTCGGGATGAAGCGCTGGACCTTTCGGAGCAGCGAAACCCCCTGCTGGGCAAACAACGCAACAAGCAGCAGCGGCAGACCAATTCCCAAGCCGTACACAAACAGATAGAGGGCTCCCGTGGCCATGTTGTCCGTCGAGACGGCGGTGAAGGTCAGAATCGAACCCAGGATGGGGCCGATGCAGGGGGTCCAGCCAAAGGCAAAGGTCAAGCCGATGACCAGGGCGCCCAGCGGAGTCATCTTCCCGCTGGAACCCAGGTGAAATCGTTTTTCCCTGTCCAGCAGTTCCATCTTCACCAGGCCCAGGAACTTCAGCCCGAAGAAGAAGACGGCCAGTCCCCCCAACTGCTGGAAGAGCAGGCGATTGGTGATCAGAAAGCGGCCCATGGCCGACGCCGTCAACCCTGCCAAGGTGAAGACGATAAGGAAACCCAGCACAAAGAAGGAGCCATTCAGCAGCAGTTTGAAGCGGCTTCCGCCCTCTTCGACCTCATCGATGGACCCTCCGATGAGCACCGACAGGTAGATGGGGATCAAAGGCAGCACGCAGGGGCTTGCGAAGGTAAGCAGGCCGCTGACGAATATGGTGGTCACAGCTAGATCCATTGGGCACCTCCATTTCTGACAAGAGCCAGAAGTCTGCGGGGGGTTACAGCATTCCCAATCTTCTTGATCGGCACGCGGGGCCTGTTGTAGAGTGCCGGCGGTTTGATTGCCAGGAGGAAATAATCATGTGGCCGAAAGATCTGCTTGCGATTACCGATTTGACCCCCGCCCAGGTGGCGGAACTCTTCACGCTGGTGAAGGACATGAAGGCGCACCCGGAAAAATATACCGAGTCCTGCAAGGGCAAGGCGCTGGGGATGCTGTTCAAGAAGCCGTCCACCCGAACGAGAATTTCGTTTGAGATGGCGATCTACCAGCTTGGCGGAACGTCGCTGATGTTCCGGCCTGACGAATTGCAGTTGGGCAAGAGCGAGTCTATGGCCGATACGGCCCGGGTCATGTCGCGCTTCATCCACGCCATGATGATTCGAACCTTCGCTCACAAAGAAGTGGAAGACTTCGCCAAATACGCAACGATTCCCACGGTCAATGGCCTGACGGACTATCTGCACCCCTGCCAGGGCCTGACCGACTATTTCACCATGACTGAAAAATTCGGGGACCTGAAGGGCCTGAAGGTGACGTATGTGGGCGACGGGAACAACGTGGCCCATTCGTTGATGTTCGGCGCCGTGAAAGTGGGCGCACACATCACCATCGCAACCCCCAAGGGGTTTGAGCCCAAGCCCGAAGTGACCGAATTGGCCAACCGCCTGGCTCCTCTGACCGGCGCCAAGGTCACCCTGGTCAACGACCCCGTCGAGGGCGTCAAGGGCGCCAACGTGGTCTACACCGACGTGTGGGCCTCGATGGGCCAGGAAGCGGAAGCCAAGGAGCGTGAACGCATTTTCAGCGGTTTCCAGATCAACATGGAACTGATGAAACACGCCAATCCCAATTGGATGTTCATGCACTGTCTGCCTGCCCACCGCGGCAGCGAAGTGACCGACGAAGTCTGCGACCATCCGCAGTCCGTCATTTTCGATCAGGCCGAAAACCGTCTGCACACGCAGAAGGGCATCCTGTACAACCTGCTCAAGAAATAGCTTCCCCGCATAATTAGCACCGCCAGCCCCCCAACTTGTTTGGGGG
>CAYTWV010000795.1:0-1130 GCA_964442235.1 uncultured Myxococcales bacterium
CCTCCCCCGCCCACGCGCCCGAAAAGCAGGCAACGTAGCTTCTCTTCGTCCAGTTGGAACAGCTTCGTTGCCGGCGTTACCCCCAGATGTGTAGACACCCCCGCCCAGAAGCGACGCTCCCAGCCCCGGCGCCGAGCCTTCCAAATCACCAATACCTTCTTCAAGTTCTCGTGAAGCGACCCTGCCAGGTTGGTCAAAATCTTCTCGGCGTCCAGTTCCACCGAAAGCCCAAGACCATGGCACTCGGGGCAGGCCCCCAGCGGACTGTTGAACGAAAATAGCTGAGGCGACAACTCTGGCAGACTCAAATTGCAATGATCACAATGCAACAATTCCGAATAGCGAAACTCTTCTGACCCTACCTGGGCCATCATATGCCCCTTGCCCACCCGAAATGCCGTCTCCACCGAGTCCGTCAATCTGGAGCGGGCAAGCCCCTTTACCTTCACACGGTCTACCACAATGTCCACGTCGTGTTTTTTCTTCTTGTCCAGCGTGGCGGCCTCATCCAGTCGCTGAATCTCCCCGTCGATCCGAAACCGGGTGAACCCCTGCTTCATGTACTCTTCAAAAAGTGTGCGATATTCGCCTTTGCGTTCCCGAGCCAACGGGGCCATCAACACCACGGTGGAGTCTTCCGGCAGCGCCAGCAGTTGATCCACCACCTGCTGAGGATCCAGCCTGCCAACAAGTCGGCCGCATCCGTGGCACCGCTGCTCACCCGCCCGGGCAAACAACACTCGCATATAGTCCAGAATCTCGGTGACCGTGCCCACCGTCGAACGGGGATTTGCCGACTGCGTCTTCTGCTCGATGGCTACCGTAGGCGCCAGCCCGGTGATCTTCTCGTACTTGGGACGCTCCAGTTGCCCCAGGAACTGTCTCGCATAACTGCTCAGGCTCTCGATGTACTTCCGCTGCCCCTCAACATAGATGGTATCAAACGCCAGAGAACTTTTGCCAGACCCACTGACTCCGCTGAAAACCACCAGCGAGTCCTTGGGCAGCTTGACGTGGATCCCTTTAAGGTTGTGCTCCGCAGCTCCAAAAACCTCCAACCAACCACTCATCGCACTCACCTCTAATTCCCTGCCAGTTTCCGGTCAATCAGTGGCAGAGCCTCCCGAAGA
>CAYTWV010000795.1:1151-1974 GCA_964442235.1 uncultured Myxococcales bacterium
TCTGATAAAAGTGCAGGTTGTGGATGGTGTTCAGCACCGGCCCCAGCATCTCGCCCGCTACGAACAGATGCCGAAGGTATGCCCGAGTGAATTGGGCACACACAGGACACCCGCAGGCTGGATCCAATGGACTGGTATCCATGCGGTAACGAGCCTGTTTGATCGCAATCTCACCCTGGCTGGTGAACAGCAGTCCCGTTCGCCCACTTCGGGTCGGAAGCACACAGTCAAACATGTCCACGCCACGAGCAATGGCTCGCAAGATGTCCCCAGGACGACCCACACCCATAAAATACCGGGGCTTCTCCTGGGGCAGGCCCGAGACCGACGCCTCCAGCATCTCGTCCATCACTTCCTTGCTTTCTCCCACGGATAACCCGCCGATGGCCAACCCATCAAAAGGCATCTGCGCCAACTCTGCAGCATGCTCCCGCCGCAAGTCCCCATGCATCCCACCCTGGGTAATTCCAAACAGCGCATTCTCGCTTTTTTTTGCGTCCAGGCAACGCTGCGCCCAACGGGTGGTCCGGGCCATGGAACGGGCCGCATACTCCCGATTTGCATCGGGCGGAGGACACTCGTCCAGCACCATCATGATGTCGGAACCCAGCACCTCCTGGATCCAGACCGCCTTCTCGGGAGTTAACTCATGGGCCGAACCATCGACATGGGACCGGAACGATACCCCTTCCTCTTCAATCTTCCTCAGATTGGCCAGGCTGAAAACCTGATATCCCCCGCTGTCAGTCAAGATGCTCTGGTTCCAGCCCATCATCTTATGAAGGCCGCCCAACTCCGCCACCAGCTCCGGCCCCGGACGCAA
>CAYTWV010000796.1:0-1964 GCA_964442235.1 uncultured Myxococcales bacterium
GCAAGACCCGAAGTTGCGGCTTCCCATCTTGGGAATGGGCGGAATTTACACGTGGATGGATGCCGTAGAGTTCCTGCTGCTGGGGGCGACCACTCTTCAAGTTACCACGGCCATTTTGCGGCACGGGTATCGCATCATCGAAGACCTGAACGAGGGGCTGTCAGACTATCTTGCCGACCACGGCTACCAGTCCGTTCAGGAGATCATCGGGAAGGCGCTGCCTAATCTGGTGACGCCCGCAGAACTCTCGCACAAGACTCAGGCCCTCTCCCAAATCGACAAAGAGCGTTGTGTGGGATGCGGCCAGTGTTATCTGGCCTGTCGCGACGGCGGAGCGCAAGCCATCACTCTGGATGCTCAGCGCAAAGCCTGCGTGGATGAAGAAGCCTGTTTTGGGTGCTTGATGTGTAAACACATCTGCCCCGTGGACGGATGCATCAGTTACAAGACGGTTCCGCATCACATGGCCACATAACCACAGCACGACTCTTCGACAGCACTTATCACAGAAGGGTTGCGGGACTGGCTACCAGCCGGTTCCCAGCGTGTTTTCCAGTTGTGAGGTGAAGGCCCAGACTGGCAATAATGCGCCTGGAACCAGGAAGCACTTCCCGATGTTAGCCCCCTGATCCGGCGGTGAACCGTGGTCGGGGCGATGCAGGCCGCCAACCCATCTGGCACCCTTCTGCAGCAATCGGGGATCCCCACAACGGAAGATCAATTTGAACCGGTACACCGGCATATGCTCGGCTTCCCAGGTGGAAAACGTGGTGGTGATCCAGACCGTGTGAAGTTCGGTTTCGGAATCCCACAAGACCTCTTCTACGGTGAAAATTGCCACATCGGTGGCGTGCCGAAAGGCCAAATCCGCATCCAACGGCATGGACCAAGGGGCGTTGGACGGGTCTTGGGATGCGTCGCTGTCGTCAAGTTCCGCCTCCTCGGGGTGAAGCAGATAGACGGGGTGGGAGGCCTGCATCCAGGTCGTCACCTGCGAAAGGGATTGTGGCGTTTGCCGAACTTGAATCGTTAGGGCCGATTCCAGGGGGACCCATGCGTCCCAGCTTTGAGTGTCGGGGTAGGATTTGCAATCAAAGGGCTGGGTGATCAGCGAAGTCGGGTCCAGATAATCGGCCAGTCCAACCAGATATCCATCGCCGCACTGCTCCTCTCCGTAATAGGCGTGCCCACCCACCACAAACTGGGGGCTGGAGAGTTCTCCTTTCAGCGCCTTTACGACTTCGTGCGCCACATAGGTGCCGCCCGCACCGGTGCAGCACTCCATGGCCAGGCCCGTTACCACCGATGAAACCACCATGGGCGAGGTAAAAAACCGATAACTGTCCTTGTACTGGGCCGCTTGGGTCTTTGTCGGATTTACCACACCCTGTGCCGGGGCCAGGGCCAACACGTTCAACAGGTCTGCTTTGGCGGCCGGGGTGGCCGGCTGGAAATCCAGCACACTTCCCAGCCAGATCTTGCCCTCCCCGTCGGGATACTCGTTCCCACCGGCCAGGGTCACCAGCCAGGTTTCCGGGCCAGGAGCGGGGTACGGGAGATTCCATTCAAAATACCAATTGTCGGCAAAGACCGGCGGAAACTCCCCTTTCAAAACATCCACGACCTCAAACTTGGTTCGGTGCTCGTCCTGCTCCAGGATGCGCACTTCCGCTGCCATCCACTCGGCATACCGGGGGGCCGCCAACTCGGCCCCAAAAGAGTGGGCCGTGGAATCAGGAATGATGGCCAGCAGATTGCCCCAGACAGGGGTCTCTACATCGCTCCATTGCACCGGGTAACTGCCCGATAGCGCCAGGGTCCAAGTGGTGTCCTGCAGCCCGCCGGGATATTCGTCGGGAAGCGGAATCAGCACAGTGATTCCAGCCAAGAAGGACCACCCGAAGGGCACCGAATCGACTGTAAAGCTGGCGTATTTTCCGTTGACCGTCTGCCGGGTTGCGCCA
>CAYTWV010000797.1:0-621 GCA_964442235.1 uncultured Myxococcales bacterium
CATGGGGAACACGCGAGGGACTAATCAGTGCCACGACCGTCAGGGAGTGGATAGCACCGCGCTCCGGCAAATTCACGCCCTTACGGCGTGAGCATCACCGGTTCGCCGCAGGTCGCCTTGGGTTTGGTGCATGCCAGCCCGGTCTTCTGATAGGAACTCCAGGTCTGGTTCAGGCACTGCAACGTATCCAGATTGGCTGGCACCGGGGCCGCTTCGGGGGCGAGATAGCGGGCGCAGGCATAGTGGCAGCAGGCAGGGACCGCATCACTGGGAATCAGGCGGCATTCGTCCAGAAATTGGCAATAGATAGAGCAGGTTTCTTCCACCACGGGCCAGGCCGAGTAGAGCGCATCCCAGCCGGCGCAGGTGTCGGGGTCGATGGGGGCGTGGCCGTGGGCGCTGGCGGCCATACAGACTTCATCCGAGGTGTCCAGCAAGGGGACCTTTTTGTAACTTGGGGTTTCGCACGATTCCCAGGGATTGGCCGTGGCTTTGCAGGCCATGGGGCCGTCGACACACAAGGGGGCGCAGAATCGCTGAGGCTCGGGGTTGAACTCGGACTTGAGCTGAATACAGACGGAAGTGGATGCCGAGAGGCCCGGATCGGGGGGGCAGTACTCC
>CAYTWV010000797.1:631-1954 GCA_964442235.1 uncultured Myxococcales bacterium
GGTGGAACAGGCTCGTGGGCAGAAGCGGAACGGGGCCCACTCGTTGAGCAGGCACGCCCCGGCAAGGCACTCACAATCTTGCGAGCAGGGCTGTCCGGTGGTCCGCTGGGCCACACAAGGCGGAGGGCCGTCGGTGGGTGTCTGATCCATGGCGATCTGGTCTTCGAGGGTTTCCGACACCACAACATCGGATTTTGACTGGGCAGAGGAGCATGCTGCCGCCAGGGCCGCAAGAAGGAGAATCATACGTCTCATGAGACCTCTTATCGGCACTTAAAGAAGGTGGGGGAAAGGGGCGAGGAGTTGAATTCGGGTGGCGTCCAGGTGGGCCGATTTCCCTTGCAACTCTGGCTGCATTTTTCCATGGAATCCACACAAGTGTCGGAGTCGATGCATTTGCCATGGCAGGCGGCAAGGGTGGTTCGGCAAGACTCCTGGCAGACGGATTCCTCTGCGGATGCCAGGACCTTCCTGCGGGCCTTGGCGAAACTTTTATCCAGCTTCGAGACCAGGGGCGGGACTCGCTCTTCCAGAAGGTCAAAGGGCAGAAGATAGGCAGACTGGGCATCCAGCCATGTTTCGCTTTCGGACTCAAATGCGGATGCTGCGGTCGCATTCTGGGCGAGGGTGTGCAAGGCCTGTGCGGCATGAAGATAGTCGCCCTGGCGAATCTGAGTTTTGGCCTCTTCCAGAATCAATTCCAGGTCCGCAAGTTGGAACTGAAGCCAATAGGGATGCTGTTCCATGGGGGCCGTCAAATCCTTCATGGCGTGCATCTCTTGCAGGATATTTCGAGCCTCGGTCCCAAAGTCCGAAGACTCGACGGTGCGAACCAGCAAGACGGCCATTCCGGCCACATCCGAGGGTTGGCCCCAGTCTGCGGGCCTGGAATGCAGTAACATCAGTGCATCGAAGAGGAATTCGTCTCGTTGGCCTTTGGCCGGGCACAACCAGGCGCACTCGGTCCAGAAGCGCATCAAGGATGGACCGAGGGCCTTGATGTCCTCTTGGGTATACCGGCCGGCCCATTCGGTGGCTTTTACAGCGTCGTCCAACGCGGAGGCAGCCTGTTTGCGCCGCAGCTTGAGTTCGGCATTCAGCAGTTGGAACAGCGCCAGATTTCGACGCCCCACGTTCACCTCGGGGGCCACTTCGGCGAAAGGCTCCAGGGGTGCCAGCAGTTGGCCGGCCTGCAATTCGTTTCCCGAATCCAGTGCGGACATCACCGAGTCCAGCCAGCGCTTGAAGTGTTTGCGCACATGGACGGAAACCTCGTTGCCCAGCCGCAGAGTGGCGTGTTCTTCCGTGGCCGAAAAAAAGACG
>CAYTWV010000798.1:0-1945 GCA_964442235.1 uncultured Myxococcales bacterium
ACAAGCGGCCCGGGCTGGTTCTGCAAATAGGTCCAAATTCCCTCTAGAAACGGAATCTCCTGCCCATCGGCACCGGTTTGCCCCTTAAACGCAAGGTCGGGAAACGCCTGCGCCGAAGACTCCTCGATCTTGGCTTCTCCGTCCCCGGTATCCTGTTTGGCTTCGGCAGCCTCACCCGTACCAGAGGACCCCTTGGCTTCGGCAGCATCACCGCCACTACCGGAGGAGGCAGGGCTCTGCCCGGCTTCCGCACCCTTTGATTCGCCCGGCGAGACCGCTGCCGAAGGCGCAGTCACGTTCGCTGGCGAGGCACTCCCTTTTTCCTGGGCACAGGACGGTTGGGGCGCAAGCAGGCTGACAAAGCCCAGCACCGCAATCCATGTGACGTGACGCATGAACCCTCCCGGACCACAGTCCCCGGCGTGTTACGAACGGATACCCGCTATTTTATGGGCTTCCACGATGCGGTCTGCCAAGGTCTCCAGCGCCTTCAAGTCGCCCTCCTTGGGAAATCCCCTGGTGACCACAGGCTCCAGAATCTGAACACTGAGGTTGGGAATCAGTTCCGCAATGCGCTCCACCGCCTTGGTTCCCCACCCGTACGAGTTGATCACCGAGGCAAACTTGAGCTTGGGCCGCAAGGCGTTGGCCAGATGGGTCGCCATGAACACGTTTGGATGGGGTCCAATATGCACGGTGGGGGTAGCCAGAACGATGGTCGCCGCATCCACCAGAGCGATGGCCAGTTTCCCCAGGTCCACGGCAGTCAAGTCGAACCGGTGTACCTCTACGTTTCGATCCGCAAGCGCCGAGACCAGATGGTCCACCATACGGCGGGTACTTCCGTGCATCGAGATATAGGGCAGAACGACTTCATCCTTGGCCAAGTCCGAGGTCCAGTCCCGATAGGCATCCAGAATCCACTTGGGTTCGTGATGGATGGGACCGTGGCTGGGGCAGATCAGCCGTAAGGGAAGTTTCTCGATGCGCTGCAAGTGCTTCTGGATGTGTTTCCGGAAGGGCATCATGATCTCGGCATAGTACCGCTTGGCGGCCTCATAGGTCCTGGCCGTGTCCGTAATATACAGACTGGAGGTTGCCAGATGACTTCCAAACAGGTCACACGTAAACAGAATGCCTTCATCTGCCAGCCACGTGCCCATGGTCTCGGGCCAATGGACCCACGGAATGTGCATGAACTCCAGGGTCCGATCACCCAGCGAAAGAGTCTGCCCGTCGGTCACCGTGTCGATCCTGCCGGGATCCAGCAGAAGGTGATCCACCAGCATCTCTTTGGCTTTGGGCGTACAAACCACCCTGGCGGCTGGATAACGGGACAATATGGCCGGCACACTTCCCGCATGGTCCTGCTCTACGTGGTGCACCACCATATAGTCGATGCGCTCGACCCCTTCCAATTGCGACAGAAGGGTCTCGGTCATCGTCTCATCCACGGTATCCAGCAGAGCGGTCTTCTCGCTTCCCTGGATCAGGTACGCGTTGTAACTGGTACCGTCCGGCAGAGGAATCAGCGAATCAAACAGGCGGCGGTCCCAGTCTATCGCCCCAAGCCACTTCACCCCTTTTCCGATTTCACGAGCCTTCATTCTTCTCTCCTGGTTCCCTGGTGATCCACCCGCGTGGGCGAGTCCCTAAACTGCCTACAACCGAAGCGGTCGTCAAGTGTCCGTTGGTGCGCTTTCGCAGTGCGTGCGCTCTTGACTTGTGAAACGCCTCGGTCAACACTGTCGCCGGATTGTCACAAGTAGGAGGACGGCATGTTTAAGTGTTCGGTTTGTGGATACATCTTCGAAGGTCCCGACGCCCCCGATACCTGCCCGAAATGCGGCGCTACCAAAGACAAGTTCGCTCCCCTGGTCGGCGAAGCCAAAGACAAGGTCGAGAAGAGTCGCATGACCAACGACCTGCACCTTAACATGTTGGC
>CAYTWV010000799.1:0-1945 GCA_964442235.1 uncultured Myxococcales bacterium
GTTTCTGTTTGACGAACCCCTGTCGAACCTGGATGCGAAGCTGCGGGTTCAGATGCGGGTCGAAATCAGCCGGCTGCACAATCGGTTGAAGACCACCATCATCTATGTGACCCACGACCAGGTCGAGGCCATGACGTTGGCCGACCGAATCGTGATCATGAATGCTGGGGAAGTGCAGCAGGTGGGGAATCCGCTGGACCTTTACAACCGGCCTCGGAACCTGTTTGTGGCCACGTTCATCGGGTCTCCCTCGATGAACGTTTTGAAGGCCTCCTGGGACGGGTCGATGCTTGGGGTGGCGGGCCAGACACTGCGCCCGACGGAAGCCCAGGCCAAAGCGCTGGGAAGTGGGGCTGCGGAAGTTCGGTTTGGAATTCGGCCGCAGAACCTGCGTTCGGCCGGGGGTTCGACGGGCAGCACGCTTCGGGCCAGAGTGGACGTAATCGAGCACCTTGGGTCCGAGGCCTTTGCCTATCTGGACCTGGCGGGCCAGCCGCTGACGGTGCGAATGGAAGAGGGCGTGAACCCGGTAGAAGGGGCCGAGGCGACCTTTTTTTTGGAAATGGAAAGCGCCCATCTGTTTGGGGCCGACGGGAAGAACATTCTTGCCAGTGCAGAGGTGACGGAATGAAGTCAGCGATTCTGACGGGTTTGCTGTTTTTGGGGTTGGTTTCCTGTGGTGGCGGACAGAAGGGGGAAGCCCCCGCGGCGCTGAAAGCCGTGGCCGACGAAGTGCAGCAGACGGCGGCAGCGGGCCGACTGGGCGAGATCGAGCAGCGCCTTGGGACCATCGAAGGCCAACTGAAAGAGATGAACCAGCGCCTGGCTCAGGGTGTGCAGGTGGCGGTGCAGGCCAAGGGAACGGAGGCCACGCCCCCGCAGGCTACCCCAGCAGACGCCGCGGCGGATGCCAAAGGAACACCAGACGAGAAAGCCGGCACTGCGGAAGTCAAAGACAACGTCCCGGCGGTTGAAGCCAAAACGGTGAAGCCGTTTGAACTGACCTGGAAACCCACGGGCAAAGTTCGGGTGGTGCTGTGGCACGCCTATCGGGGTCGGGAAAAGCAGGCCCTGGAAGAGACGTTGAAGATTTTTGCGCAGCAGTATCCCGACTTTGAAGTGGATGCCCAAGAGGTTCCCTTCAGTGCGCTTCGAGACAAGGTCACGGTCACGATTCCCAAGGGAACAGGGCCGGACGTATTTGTGTTTGCGCACAACGCCATCGGGGACTGGGTTTACAAAGGAGCGATTCTGGCGCCTTTGATCACTCTGCTTGAGCAATACGACGACTTTGAGACTTTAGAGGACCGATACCTGCCGGCAACCTTGAAGGCGCTGGGGTACGAAGGTTCGTTGTACGGCCTTCCGTTGGCGTTTAAGTCTCATGCACTGTTCTACAACAAGAAGTTGATCAAAGAAGCGCCCAAGACGATAGAAGAGTTGATCGCCATGGCGAAAAAGGCCCAGGACGAAGGCGGCAAGACCGACGACGACCGGGTGTTCGGCCTGCTTTATGATGCAGGGCTGCTGTACAATCACTCGTTGTGGGCCCACGCCTTTGGGGCCACGCTGCTGGATTCCGAGGGCAATGCCAAGGTCAACAGCGAGGCGATGATCCAGGGTGACTTCATGGGGCCGGGCCGGAATCTGACGCCCCTGCCCCCGGAAGCCAGCGGGATTTTTTCGACCAGGCCGGGCTTGCCTCACCGCCTGCCTCGCGCCATCACCGTGAAAGAGTTTCTGCCGATTCTGAGGCAGTACGTTCAGAATCCATCGCAGGACGTGATTGCACACTTCCGCGACATCGCCAATTCACCAGGGCGTCTCGGAATGGTGGTTCAAACGCTGAGGCTCGCCAGCCGCTTTGCGAAGAACTCCAACGCGATCCTCGATTCAGACTTCCTGCTCAAAACCATCGCCACACGCCAGGACATGATGGGTGAAC
>CAYTWV010000800.1:0-551 GCA_964442235.1 uncultured Myxococcales bacterium
CCCCGATTTGCAGGACCCGCCCCCCTCGCATCACCACGAAGCTGTTTTGCGCATGAGGTCCATTCTCGGAAGCCAACGCCCTGCCAGGGGCCGTTAAGCCCACCACTGCCGTGACGTCCCCCACATGGGGCAGGACGTCCCGCATCAACGTCTCGTAACTGGCTCCAACCAGATGAGGGTTTCTTTGATGATCTCCGATACAATACCCGCTGATGCAGTCCTCGGGGAAGACCACCAATTCGGCCCCCCGCGCACGTGCCGTGCCAATCCATGCCACGACCTTCCGGGCATTCTCCTCCAGCCGGCCAGGCCTTGGGTTGAACTGGGCCACTGCTACCTTCGGGATTCCGTTCACTGTCGCCCCCAATTCCGCATCGAAGCGGCCCCATCTTATGCGACAGCGCCCCTTGTATCAACCCACTCCTTGCCTTACCCTCTTGCCGTGGGGCAATGGCCAGCCAGCCCTGCTCTCCCCGGAGGTCACGATGAATTCCAATGCGACGGCACCGACCTCGGCGGGCAGCAACAGTCCCTGGTTTGCCGCGGGCTGG
>CAYTWV010000800.1:561-1932 GCA_964442235.1 uncultured Myxococcales bacterium
AGACTGTGGGCCGGCCATCCCTGACGTGCCGGCCTTAAGCCCCCCGCTGACCCAGAAAGAACAAGAGGCCATTTTGGCCGTTCAGTTGGCCGTTCAACTTTCTGATGACGACGGAGAGGATATTTGGCCAGGCTTCCACGTGGCCGAAGTGCCCATCCTCATCTTCAGACCCGGCGCACGCAGCTTTCTGCTGATGGCCCTTCCCGAAACCGTGCCCGAGTTCGCTCAGCGCATCGATTTTGACGGCCTCCGGATTCCGGCCTGGGTCCTTCCGTCCGCCAGGGTCAAAACCAGCCCCAGGACCCCTTTCTCCCAAGACTTCCCGCTGGGAGGCATTAAGGTCTTCCTGGTACGGCACGACGACAGCATGGCCCGGGAGAATTTCTTCCGGCTTGCCGTTCATGAGCGCTTCCACCACTACCAGAGCCAGGCCTTTTTACGCCGCTCGCCCCCCAAGACCTGCCGGTTTCCCTATGAAGACCAGGCCCACGCCTTCTTAATCTTCGCCGAAGAGCGTCTGTTGCGCCTGTTGTTGTCCCAGCCGGAGCAAGACGCGTTTCGAGAGGGCATCCTCAGGTACTTCTCCCAAAGAAAGGCACGCTATTCCACCCCGGGCGGTGAACAGGCACGAAGCCTGGAAGAGTGGGAGGAAACCACCGAGGGCACGGCACGCTACGTCGAGGAGATGTACGCACTGGCAGCAGAACTCACCACCCCCATGAAGATCCGCTCAACGCTGATCTCCTATTTTGCTGCGTTTGACCCCAAGAGCCTGCAGAAATGGCGGTACTATCGAACGGGCATCGTGGTGGCCATGGGCCTCGATGAACTGGTTCCCGACGAATGGAAACAGCAGTGCATCGAGGGAGCCTGTCTCTTCTCGCTGGTCATGCAGGAGGGACAGGAGTTCATGGCGGAGGCGCCGGCACCTCAACCGGCGTCCCAATTGTTGTCCCAGGATGAATTGACCGAGATGGGCACAAAGATGTCGCAGTATCTGGAGTCCGAGCAGGAGTTTTTGCAGGCTTGGAAGACCCAGGGCGCCTATTCGGTTCAGTTGGAACTCAATGCCCCGGCCAACGGCTACTACACGGCCCGTGGGGTCACCTTCGCCCTTCAAGACTGCTCCAGAGTGGTCACGGGCATTTCTTCTTACGTAGACCGCAACTTCGGACTGGAAATCCGTAATCGGACCGTCCGCATGATTAACCGCCCCGGATTCACCATGCTTCAGTTTCACCACAACCTTGGCCCTGGCACTCTTCAGGTGGACGGAGTGCCGTTTGAACTGCCTCAGGGCATCACCGCGTTCACAAAAGCGGTCGAAATCCACCTGCCGGACTTCGAAATTCGGCTCACGGGGTGCGGCAC
>CAYTWV010000801.1:0-1930 GCA_964442235.1 uncultured Myxococcales bacterium
CGTGGCGTATACTCCTTGTGTGTCGCTATACATCGTGAATCGTATCTCCGAGGTTGCGTGCACCGGGGCTCAGCAGGCGCTGCAAAAGGCCCAGCAATTGTATGATGCCCAATTGGCCGCCAAAGTCCCCATGGAAGAGGCCAAACGTGTTGTTGTGGCCTGGCTGCGTTCAGTTCAAGTGGTGCGCCAGGCTGGGGCCAGCCCTGATGACCCCCTAATCTGGGTGGCCTTTAATGCCGGCTTTTTTGGGGCCGTGGTTCCGGAACTGTGGCCAAAGGGGAGTTCAACGTCGCTTTTCTCGTCCACCGGGGCCGAAGTATCCACTCTGACACCCCCCTCGTCGCGTGAAGTGGCCACCCTGATCGCATCAGAGGATGACACTTGGAAAACCTACTTGGATGGTCTGTTGTGCCCACCGTGGAAAACCCGCTCTAAGGCCGGCTCTCTGGCCGTGTTGCGGCAGTTGGGGCGAGCCGGGCTGGCCTTTTTTGCTGGAGCTGGCGGTACCGCCTTTGCGGGGTTGGACCTTGCCACCCTGGACTCTATAGAGACCGGATTCTCTGCGGCCACGCAGGCCTATCCGACGGCCTTGCCCGGCTTGTGGCGCGCACCGCAGAGTGTGGTCTTTACGGACGCCCCGGCCAATTGCCAGGAGCTGATGGCCGGTCCCGATTCGTGTGTGATTCTTCCCGACGGAACCTGCTGCACGGATTGCACTTCAGAGCCCAAGCTGGCCTGTCCCGCCCACCTGGATTGCCGTGTGACCCAGGCCGCTGCCAACATGACCCCGGTGGGCACCCTTTACGACAACAACCAGATTGACCTGGCCATGGGGCGGTTGGTGCTTGGGCCCAAGAACTGGGCGGTGACGTCGGCCTTTGTGGCGGCCTATGCAGGCCAGACCCGTGGTGCTGACGCCGCATTTCTTGGGTTTGGCCACAGTTTGGATTCTCCGGGCATGACCTTGGCGTTTCTCAGTGCCGGAACCCGGACCGTGGTGGGTGTGGAAGGCCCCCTGGACCCCGAATCGGGCCAAGGCTCGGGCACCAACCTCTTTCGAGCCGCCATGGAACAGGCCAGACCTTTGGCCACTCTGGTGCCGGCGTTGGGCCGGGACTGGATGGACCATTCATTCCGTCTGGTTGGCTCGGGAGATACGGATTTCAGTTATGGGGACCTCATCAATCCGGCTTTCTCTACTGGTGACTTGAAGGGCTGGACCTACACCGGGGATGCGCGCACCCTGGCCTTCTGGTGCCAGCAGGGGCCTGTGGCGCAATACATGGCCTTCTTGTCCACGGGGGTTGGGTTCACTCCTCAAACGGGAACCCTCAAGCAAGAGTTCTGTTTGCCCGCTGGAAAGCTGGTCTTCCGGGGCTCGTTCCAGTTCATTTCCCACGAACTGACCGTTTCATGTGGAATTCCACAGTATCAGGACCAATTCACGATGACGCTCTCCTCGGAGGCGGGGCAAAGCCTCTCGTTGCTGGGTTCCAACGTAGAGGCGGTTACTGTAAATATGTTATGCCCCTGTGACGCTGGCGCCTGCGGGACCTGCCCCGAATGTGGAAGCCCCGATTGTGATTGTGGCGTCTGGTTTGCACCTCCGGGCCAGCCCGAGCTTGCTCCCTGGCCTGCCGAATGTGCGTTTAACGAAGGGGATGCCTGGACCAGCGGTTGGAGAACCCCCGCAGGGGTCAATATCTCGGGTCTGGCGGGTTTGGGCAAACCGGTTACCCTGGAAGTCTCTGTTTCGGACCGCGGCGACTCCTCTAACGACACTTCCGTTCTTATTGATTCTCTTGTCTTCGAATAGGCGTAAGGGGAACGACCATGGCGCTCGACGCTGAACAGTGTTTGTCTCTGGCAAGGTCTCGCATTCATGGTGCGCCCTTAGACGACCTTGGCTCCCGCCTGGGCCTTGCCAACC
>CAYTWV010000802.1:0-451 GCA_964442235.1 uncultured Myxococcales bacterium
CCTTCATCCTTCATCCCTCCCCCATTTCCCTCCCTTTTCTTCTATTGCCCCCCTGGGGCCTGCCTGTTATCCTGCGCCTTCCATGTGAAAGGGAGGACGTGACTCATGGTGGAACAACTCAAGAAGACTCTTAAGGACAGTGCGACCATGCGCTGGACCGTCATGGTGCTCGTCAGCGTGCTGATGTTCGCCACGTACTGGTTCCAGGACTTCTTCTCGGGCTTGAAGCCCCTCATGGAAAGTCAGTTGGGCATCAACTCTGCGGAGTTCGGCGCTCTGATCGGCATGACAACGATTGCCAACGTCTTCGGCATGATCATCGTGGGTGGCATGTTCCTGGACAAGTTCGGCATTCGCTGGACCGCACTGGTGTTCGGTTCGGTGGTAACCTTTGGCGCCACGCTGACCGCCCTGGGCGTGGCCTTGTCGCCTGCCTTGGCGGGCAACACCC
>CAYTWV010000802.1:461-1926 GCA_964442235.1 uncultured Myxococcales bacterium
TCGGTTCGGACCCCGACTCTCGTCTTAACACCATGATCGTGGGCCGAATCTTCTTCGGAACCGGTCTTGAGGTGACCTGCGTGCTGGTGACTCGAACCATGGTCAAGTGGTTCAAGGGCTACGAACTGGCCATGGCCATGGCGCTGAACGTGGGCTTCGGTCGAGGCGGATCGGCCATCGGCACCATGTTCTCCGTGGACATCGGCGGTGGCCAGGTCCCCGCTGCCGTCACCTTCGCTGCCACCTTGGTCGGCATCGGCTTCATTCTGTTCCTGATCTATCTGATGTTCGATGTGAAGTTGGACCGCCAAATCGCCGAGCAGGGTGGGGAAGAAGAAGAACCCTTCCGCGTCTCGGACCTGCTGAAGCTGGTCACGGACAAGTCGTTCATCTACATCACGCTGCTGTGTGTTGCGTTCTATTCCGCCGTGTTCCCCTTCATGCAGTACGCCCCTGACCTGCTGGTGAACAAATTCGGTTTCACTCAGGCCCTGCCCGACATGACCGGCTGGAGCTTCTGGGACAAATTTGGTGCCGTCATCACCAACGGCCCCAAGGTTGCCGGTTTGATCCCCCTGGGCACCATTCTTCTGACCCCGCTCTTTGGACGACTGATGGACAAGCGGGGCGGTGCTGCCACCCTGATGATGCTGGGCTCCGTCCTGCTGATTTTTGCCCACCTTGCGCTCTCTGTGTTCAATAACCGCTACCTGGGTTACGCCGGCCTGGTCAGCTTGGGCGCAGCGTTCTCTCTGGTGCCCGCCGCCATGTGGCCGTCGGTAGCCAAGATTGTCCCCGAAAACCGCCTGGGTACTGCCTATGCCACGATGTTCACCGTCCAGAACTGGGGCTTGGGCCTCTTCTTCTGGGGCATCGGCGCCGTGCTGGATGCCGTGAATCCCGCCGTGAATGCCAAGTTGGAAGCCGTCCGTGGCGAACTTGCGGCCCAGAACCTTACGGATCCCCAGATTGCCGAGAAGATCGAGGCGCTGTGGGCCGCAGGCGAAATCCCCAAATACGACTACACCATTCCGATTCTGGTGCTGGTGGGTCTTGGAGTGGTCTCGATCTTCCTCGCCTACATGCTGAAGAAGGCCGACAAAGAGCAAGGCTACGGCCTTGAAGTTCCTCGTAAGAAGTAATGCCTTCCACCAGTAACCGCACCAGCCAATTCACCGAGTCGGTCATTCGTCGCATGACACGAGTGGCCAACTCGTGCGGGGCTGTCAACCTCTCCCAAGGATTCCCCGATTTCGACCCTCCCGAGGCTCTGCTGGCCGCTGCCGAACGCTGCGGCCGCCAAGGGCCCCACCAGTACGCCGTGACCTGGGGATCCCCGCGAATCCGGGCAGCATTGGCTAAGAAACAGTCGGCATGGATGGGCCTGAGCCTGGATCCCGATGAACACTTCGTCGTGACCTGCGGAAGCACCGAGGCCATGATGGCCGCAATGATGACCGCCTGT
>CAYTWV010000803.1:0-1926 GCA_964442235.1 uncultured Myxococcales bacterium
CTGCTCCGCCGTGGCAGCCGGCTCTCCGTCCATCCCGTGACGGCCGCCCAGTTCAACCCGCCCAGCAACGAGGACTTCGTCCATACGTCCGATGCCTCGCTGCTGTTTCCTCCGACCATTCTTGGCAAAGAGTACTATGCGGTCTCCATGCCGTCGCTTATTGGTCCGGACCTGCCCATGATGGGCAAGAGTCCGTCGGTCTGGGGCTATTTCACCTTGGTCGCCGTGGAAGAGGGCATCACCAGTGTGACCGTCACGCTGCCCTGTGATACCGAGGCCGGCCCCGATTTCCCTGCCTACTTGAAGGGGCAGACCTTCACCGTGGAATTGAATCAGTTCCAGGTGTTGAATGTGAACTCCCTTGGCGTGGGCATGATGGTGACGGCAGGCCACGACCTGACCGGCGCACACATCGTGGCAACGCAGAAGATCGCTGTTTTTGGCGGTCATCACTGCACTACCATCGGAGAATCCAACTGTGATCACCTTGAGACGTCGCTGTTGCCCGTCGAAGCGTGGGGCACTCAGTACGTTGCGCCTAGAATGAAAATCGTGGCCCCCAACATGTACCGGGTGATTTCCGGGGCCGATGCCGTGGTCCTGACCACCGTCCCTCCCATTTCCGAGCTAAACGGAAAGACGCTGAACAAGGGGGAATGGCTTCAAGTCAGCACCGATGAGAGCTTCTATATTGAAGGTACGGGCCCCATCCAGTTGATTCAATTCATCGAAGGCAACAGCGAAGGTGGCAGTGTGATGATCGATCCCAGCATGACCATGGTGGTCCCCAACTATCAGTTCCGGGATGACTACCCTCTGCTGGTGCCCGCTGCCTACGACAAGAACTATGTGGCCGTGGTCAAAGCCCCAGACACCGACATCGAACTCAACGGCGTTCCGATTCAGGCCACCTTCATCACCCTGCCCAACGATGAGTGGGAAGTTGGAAACGTCGAGGTCTTTGAGGGGCTGAATCGCCTGGTGGGCGACGGTCCGTTCGGCCTGATTTCCTATGGCTACGCATCCAAAGTCTCCTATGCCTACCCGGGCGGTTTGAACGGAAAACTGGCCGACTAAGCCACTCTCTTGTCAAGACCCCATTTCGAATCCACACGGAGTAAAAACATGAAACCGACCCCACTTGTTGCGTTGATTTCCGGAGCGTCCGCAGGCATCGGCGAAGCCACCGCCAGATTGTTGGCAAGCCAGGGCATCCATCTGGCCATCGGCGCCCGCCGCAGCGAAAGGGTTTCGGCCCTTGGGGATGAACTGGTCTCGCAGTATGGAATCAAGGTGTACGCCCAGGCCCTGGACGTCACAAGCACCTCCTCGGTCAACTCGTTTGTCCAAGGCGCTGTCGAGGCCCTGGGTGGAGTCCATGTTCTGGTCAACAACGCCGGGCTTGCCCGGGGCGTGAGCCGCCTGGATTCCACGGCCGAGTGGGAATGGAAGGACATGTTCAACACCAACGTCGAGGGCGTAATCCGGCTTACGCAAGCCTGCCTGCCGCATATGCGCGCTGCCGGATGGGGACACATTGTCATGCTGGGAAGCACCGCTGGCCATTCGGTGTATGAAGGGGGCAGCATCTACTGCGCCACCAAACACGCAATCAAGGTTTTTGCCCAGACCCTAAGACTGGAGCTTTGCGGAGAACCCATCCGCATCAGCAGCGTCGACCCCGGCATGGTCTATACCGATTTTTCCGAAGTCCGCCTGGGCAGCAAAGAGAAGGCCGCCAAGGTGTACGAAGGCATGACGCCCCTGGTCGCCCAGGACATCGCCGAGTGCATTCGATGGGTCGTATCGCTGCCTGACCACGTCAACATCGACGAAATCATCGTCAAGCCACTGGACCAGGCCCAAACCTTCAAGATCAACCGAAAGAAGTAGGGCGGGCACCCTCACCCACGCGTTGCGGTAAGG
>CAYTWV010000804.1:0-1921 GCA_964442235.1 uncultured Myxococcales bacterium
CGCAGTCACTTCCGTCCCTGTCCCGCGCCGTCCCTGCGGTCCCTGATGTCACTTCGGTCCCTGTCCCAACGGGCGCCGTCGCTTCCGTCGCTTGGTCCTTTGGTCGCTTGTCCCTGAGTCCCTTCAGTCCCTGTCGCTTCCGTCCCTGTCCGCCGGTCCCTGTCCCTCTCCTCGCCGCGCCCCGTTTCTGCTTGACGCGTTGGCTATGGGGCGATAGCGTCCGATGGATGGATAATCGTTGGCTCTATTGGAGCTAGGTATGCCCCTTCTTCTCTTTGGTCTTCTTATCTATTTTTCGGCATACACAATATCGGTCCTGTCAATCATACACTCTATCGATTTTGATATTAAGTGGTTCAGTTCTATGGATTGCGTGGTACATCCGGCAGCATTGGCATTGTTGTGTGGAATGGCGCTGCTGTTGCACTGGATTTTTCGGCGGCGGGCCCAGTGGCAACTGGCCGTGGGCAGCGCTGTGTTCACGGCCCTGGTATTCTTCATGTCCTCGCTACCCACCAACTCGGTCTTTTTGACGTTGCCTCTTCTGGCACTTCCGGACCTGCTGGCCATGTGGCGCAAGACGCCAAGAGGGGCTGCGACCGCCTGGGTCTTGTTCTTGATCGTCGCCCTGAATTTTGCCATGGCCATAGCCAACACCAATTATATACCAAGGTCAAACTCGTTCGGCCTGATATCTTATGCATCCAACATGACCGAGACAATTTCCTATGAGGGACGAAAGAATAAGGATAACTATCCAAATTGCGTGTTTGAATACAACTCTCTGGGCTATCGGGACATAGAGCCCAGTTTTGTCGACGACGGGAAGTACCGGATCCTGGTGGTGGGGGATTCTTACGTCTGGGGCGACGGCATCCCAAACAACAACCAGACCTTACCCGCCCGCCTGCGCAGCCACCTGGAGGCGATGGTGCCTGGGCGCACCACGGTGATGGCAGCGGGTTTTCCCGGCCTGGATCTGTATGGGTATGGCCGAATCATCGAACAGATTGCGACCCCGTGGAAGGCGGATCTGGTGCTTATCAGCTACCTGGGTGGAGTCGATCTGGAACTGTTGGATGTGCAGAGACTGGCTGATTTGAAAGTGGGGTTTGGGCCGTTGGATGCCTTGGTCTCTCTGCTCAAGGCTCGGCAATACGTCCACGAAGCCTATCGCTACTTTCGACGAGGAAGTTACGACGTTTCGGACCCTTCGGGCGAAATCGAGCGCATCCTGAATTCGGCCATGGTGCACGCCCAAACGGGCGGCTTCAGGCTGGCGGCCTTCCAATATGACGTGGGTGGATTCGCCCCCTCGTTGACCGAAAGATTCAAGGTCTACCGCATGCCTCCCGAGTTTGCCTGCCCCCGCAAAAGCACGGAGCTTTGGTATGACATCGACTACCATCCCAGACCTGTTCTGGTCGATCGGGTGGCAGCATGGCTGGCTGGCGCAATCCTGGCGGACTTGTGATAGACTGTCTGGCCTGTTCCAACCAAGCCAGGCACGGAGGAAGCGATGTTCCGAATAACCTCGTCATCGTTGCGGTTGGGGTCCTGGCTCTGCGCCGCATTGTTGCTGGGCGCCTGCTCGTCAGGAGGTTCGACGGAGAAACAAACGTGCTTCGAGTTGGACGGCGCAGTCACTGACTGTGGGGCATGCCCCGGTTGCTTGGACCCGGATGTCTGCCCGACTTGCCAGCCTGGCGATGGACATTCAGGGTGCCCGGACGTTGTGGGGACGCAAGACGTAGCGCCGTGCGACCTGGGGTGTACGGCCCCGGATTGTGCCCATGCCGACTTGACGCCCCTGGACCCGCAGGCCTTCTGCGAACTGCTGCAGGTCGACCGCACGGCCCAGAACCTGGCGTCGATTCATGGCTTTGCGTGGGCCCACGCCCAGGCCATTATCCACGGCACC
>CAYTWV010000805.1:0-1920 GCA_964442235.1 uncultured Myxococcales bacterium
CTGCCGTTTACCCGCCCCATCCATTCCGTACGCCACGCTGCCTTCTTGCCATTGTCTTTGATGACTTCCAGCCAGGTGTCGCTAAAGAAGCTGGCGCCACGCTGGTAGCCCGGCCCGACCATGCCGTGGAATCGGTCCATGGGGCCCTGATAGCCAGTCAACGTGAACAGGGTTCCATTGCCCAGCGCCAGGTCCGAGAAGTAGCGCATTTCCGTGGCGACCGCGGGCATCTCCTCTAGCTGGTGAGACCAGAGCGAGACGTCCTGGCTCCAGGCCCTGTCTTTGGCCCATTGGGGCCATTCCAGCGGTGCGGGCCCAGGGGCCCAAAAAGAAGTGGGCTCGGGCAGCGTCACTTCGGAATCCACATCGGGGGGGACGGTGGTGTCGTCGGCGTCGCCAGGGGTTTGGTCCTGGGGTGGGATGTAGGTGTCGTTGGCGTTGGTTTCGTGGGTGGTGGCGTCGAACTTGTCGTACTCTCGGTTGGTGCATCCGCCCAACACCAGGGCCCAACATGCCAGGAACGCGGCTGAGGCGCCCGGGATGGAGCGTCCGTGTGACGCCACGTTCGGGAATCCACTTTTCAGCAGGGACAGGGGGCCTGGTCTATTCATGCGCCTGCTCCTTTGGGGGCACGGATCAGTCCGAATCGTGCGTTGACTTCGATCCAGGGGAAAACCTGTCGGTCCTTGGGGCTGTCGTAGATGGCCTGTTCCAGGTCCCTGGGGGTGGTCAGGAAGGCCGTCTCTTTCAGCAGGGGGGACCAATGATGGGCGCGCTGGACTCGGCATCCCGTGTCGCAGCGGACCAGGACTTCGGCATGGGGGTTCTGGCACAACGTGAAATGGCCGACGGATTCGTGAATGGCGACCTGGGTGTCGTGCAAGGGGCTTTCATTCTGATGGGTGAGGCTGTTAGCCAGGAACTCCAGGGCTTCGGGGGTATTGTCACTTTCCACCACACCTCGAACGATGCTGGTGGGGCAGATGGGCTTGAACTGTCCGCCTCGCTGCAAGGGAATCACGCCCCAGCGGGCGACCGAGCGAGATCCCAGGATGCCGTCCACCACCGAGCGAGAGTCCAGGAAGGTGCGGAAACTGCGAAGGAAACCATCGATGGCTTTTCGGGACAAAACGGCCTGGTAATGCGCCAGGAAGCGGTCCAACTCGACCATGGCCCGAGCGAATTTCAGGTCCCCGCAGGTGCCGTGAGACGAACCATTCGCTGCGCTGAAAAGCAGATTTCGGCAAACCAGGCCCTTCAGCAGTTCCTGTTGGGCGGGTGTGCCGCTAAGCAGCCTGGATTCGGCCAGCAGAGCGTTGGCGCACCCTTGGCTGTACCCAATCAGACCATAGGGCGTTGTGACTTTGGCGATGGCCTCGATGATGCGGTCGCTGTTGTGGTCAAGGCTTCTGGCCGTGGCCGTGTCGGCCCGGATCACATTCACCCCTCGGCGGGCACGCAGTCGGGCGTACGCATCCTCAAGTTCGGTGCCTTGGGCGCCTTCGGTCACCACGCCCATACACGAGACGATGGTGAATTCCAGCGGGCCCTCTTCCGGGTCAATCAGCAGTCGTACCAGCGGGTCGGCCAGCAGTTCGTCCCGGTCGGTCTGGTAGAAGTACAAGGCATCGATGGCCTGAGCCAACAAGGCCTGTTCCTCTTGTTCCATGGGGCGTTTGGTACGGACCTGCAGCCAGTGCCGGACTCGGTCCACATCCTGCTGGACGTTTCGCACAACGGAAAGGACCACCAGCGCCTCGTGGTTGCGGCTCCAGAACTCCTTGAACCAGGGCAACTGGAAGGCAGTGGGGTCGATTTCCAGGAAGGCCGAACACGCCACAAACGCCTGTTGGTAGGCCTCTTTGGCGGCCTTACGTTTGGCGGGTTCCGGACTCTTGAAGGTGCAGCGTTTGCCCACGG
>CAYTWV010000806.1:0-1912 GCA_964442235.1 uncultured Myxococcales bacterium
GCCTCACGGGTTCTTCCCCGTCGCTCAGCCGTCCGGTTCGGAGATGGCCGCTGTCTGATAGGCCCTTTGGATTCGATGAGGTGGCCCTGCTCATGGGTTCCAGGGACTCGGCTACGAGCAACACTCGAACCTCCGTCCTAGCACATTGACCAAAGCTGCCGTCCGTCGTCTCTCAACAATTGGGATCGGTAAAACCATGCCGCCTGTGGTTTGACTTTCGGGCCCATGTGTGATACCGCGCCGCACCGACAGAGGTGTGCTTTGGGTGTGCCTCGTTTCGCTAAGGAGGAACGGCGTGGCTCAGGAATTGGACAAGCAGTATGACCACCTTCAGGTGGAGCCGAAGTGGGGGCCCTTCTGGGAAGAGAAGGGGCTGTTTCATGCACAGGACGAAAGCGACAAGCCTCCGTTTTGCCTGGTTATTCCGCCTCCCAACGTCACGGGAGCGCTGCATATGGGTCATGCGCTGACCTATTCGATTCAAGACTGTGTGATCCGGTGGAAGCGGATGAGTGGATACAACACGCTCTGGCTTCCGGGGACCGACCACGCCGGTATTGCGACGCAGATGCTGGTGGAGCGCAAGCTAAAGTCCGAGGGGATTTCCCGGGACGAATTGGGACGAGAGAAGTTCCTGGAGAAGGTGTGGGAGTGGAAACACTCGTACCACGCCCGCATCACCGAGCAGTCAAAGCGGCTGGGCATCTCGGTGGATTGGAAGAGAGAACGATTTACGCTGGACGAGGGGCTTTCCAAGGCCGTTCGAGAAGCCTTTGTGACGCTGTACGAGCAGGGGCTGATTTACCGGGCTCGCCGGATGGTGAACTGGTCGCCGGGCATCCGCACGGTGTTGTCGGACCTGGAAGTGGAGCACAAGGACGTTCAGGGCAGCTTCTGGTACATCCGGTACCCGGTGGTGGGGATGCCCGAGCGTTTTATCACGGTGGCTACCACACGGCCCGAGACGATGCTTGGCGATACGGCCGTTGCGGTTCACAGCGAGGACGAGCGGTACAAGGATCTGGTCGGCAAGAAGGTGCTGTTGCCCCTGACGAACCGAGAGATTCCCATCGTAGCCGACGACATTCTGGCGGATATGACCAAGGGGACTGGTGCGGTCAAGGTGACGCCTGCGCACGACCCCAACGACTTCGAGTGTGGGCTGCGCAACAACTTGGATTTCATCGATATCCTGGATGATTCGGCGCACTTGAATGATCAGGTTCCCGAGAAGTATCGGGGGCTGGACCGATTTGTGGCACGCAAGGCCGTGGTCGAGGATCTGGAAGCCGGTGGTTTCCTGGAGAAGATCGAGGCGTTGACCCATCCCGTGGGGCACTGCCAGCGAAGTGGTGTGCCTATTGAGCCCAAGGTTTCGTGGCAGTGGTTCTGCAAGATGGGGCCTGCCGAGGAGAATTCGTCCATCGCAGGAGCGGCCCTTGAAGCCGTGCGCAGTGGCAAAATTCGCTTTGTGCCCGAGCACTGGACCCAGGAGTACTATCGCTGGCTGACCAACATCCACGATTGGTGCATTTCCCGGCAGTTGTGGTGGGGACATCGGATACCGGCGTGGCATTGTGATGCGTGCGGAAACGTGGACGTCTCCCGGACGGACCTGCACCAGTGCAAAGCCTGCGGAAGCGACCGGGTTCACCAGGACAACGACGTATTGGACACGTGGTTTTCTTCGGCGCTGTGGCCCTTCTCGACGTTGGGCTGGCCGGAGCAGACTGCGGCGTTGAAGACCTTCTATCCCAACGCGATCATGGAGACCGGCTTCGACATCATCTTCTTCTGGGTCGCCCGAATGATCATGATGGGCATTCGGTTGGGCGGGGACGTTCCGTTCAAAGAGATTTACCTGCACGCCATGGTGAGGGATGCCAAGGGGCAGAAGATGTCCAAGACCAAG
>CAYTWV010000807.1:0-496 GCA_964442235.1 uncultured Myxococcales bacterium
TCGGCTTCTTCGACAGCAGCTCTCCATGCCCATTTCCATCGACACCTACCATGCCTCGGTAGCCGAAGCTGCTTTGGACGCCGGCGCCAGTATGGTCAACGACGTCTCGGCCCTGCGAGCCGACCCATACATGGCCAGGCTTGTGGGGCGGCGAAAGGTGCCCGTTTTGCTGATGCATGCGGTCTGGCCGCCGGAAACCATGCAGGACAATCCCGAGTATGTCGATGTGACTGAAGATGTGATCTCGTTCCTGGAAGAACGGGCCCGGTATGCCATGGCTTATGGCGTTCCCCGAGAGAAAATCCTGGTCGACCCCGGGTTGGGATTTGGAAAAACGCTTGAACACAACCTGGAACTGCTCAGAGGGCTTCCCCAGATGCTCGGTTTGGGGTATCCATTGGTGGTTGGTCCTTCTCGCAAACGATTTATCGGAGCTCTTACGGGCCGAGCCGTGCATGAGCGAGAGTGGGGTACCGCCGGGGCCGTGGCGCTGTGT
>CAYTWV010000807.1:540-1910 GCA_964442235.1 uncultured Myxococcales bacterium
CATTTGGAGCGCATATCGTTCGGGTGCATGATGTGGCAGCGATGAAAGACGTGGCTCGTGTTGTGGACGCCGTCGTCTGGCAGGTGTGACCGATGGATACTTCCTCGTTCCTGACTTCCAAGGTGGTCCTGGATTTTTTCCTGGTCTTCCTGATGATCTATTCGATTCTCAAGGCCACTCAGGGCACCCGCACCCTGCAAACCTTCGTCATGCTGCTCTTCGTGATGATGGCCTTCCTGCTGGCCCAGGAACGCTTCCTGGACCTCACCACCTTTCGCTGGATTCTGGACAAGTTCTGGAGCGTCATCTTCCTGGTGATTGTGGTCATCTATCAGGATGATTTGCGGCGCAGCCTCTCCCGATTCCGCTGGTTCGACCGAATCACCCGCAGGCAGGCCGGGGGGCTGGACCAGTCCGTCGAAGAAGTGGTCAAGGCCGTTCGTTCTTTGTCCGGCAAGCGGGTAGGGGCGTTGATTTGCATCGAACAGACCGCAAGCCTGGCTCCCTATGTCACCGAAAATGCCATTCGTATCCAAGCCGATGTCACCAAGGAACTGCTTTTTGCCCTCTTCCTGACCGAACATGCGAATCCCACCCATGACGGGGCGGTTGTTATCGCCAAGAACCACGTGGTGGCAGCGGGCGTCATTCTGCCCCTGACCTTGCGGGACGACCTGGATCCTGCCTTGGGCACCCGCCATCGGGCCGCCATCGGACTCTCAGAGCAGGTGGATGCGCTGGCCGTCGTCGTCTCCGAAGAGACCAGCCGAGTCAGCGTGGCATGGAAGGGCGAACTGTACGTGGACCTGTCACCGGAAGAGTTGCGCCGAGTGCTGCAAGGGAACCCGGCCCTGGCCGGACTGGCGGCAAAAGTGACCGCAGCCCACCCGCACGCCGACGGGAGGGACTGATGCCTAAGCTACTTTCTTTGCTGAAACGACTGGTTCTGGAGAACCTCCCGCTGAAGGTGGTGGCGCTGGTCATGGCCATGATCCTGGTGGTGGTGGCCCGTGAAGAAACCACGAAAGTCGTGGAAGTGGACGTGCCTGTAGTGGTTCGTTCCGTTTCGCCCGACCGTATCCTGGTCTCGGCCCCTCCTGAAAACGTCCGACTTCGTGTGAGGGCCAGCGTCCAGAAACTTTCGGAAATTCTGGCCTACAAAAAGCCCTACGAATTGGACCTCTCGTCCACGGGAATGTCTCAGGTCATCTACTTTCTGCCCGAAGAGTTCGAACTTCATTTCGGAGGTGGAATCCGCGTCATTTCGGTCTCTCCGACGTTCTATGAAGCCCAATTCGACGAGCTGCGCAGCAAAGAGGTGCCTGTGGTGCTGAACCTGGTGAAAGAGCCGGGAGCCAACTTTGTAGCCG
>CAYTWV010000808.1:0-1906 GCA_964442235.1 uncultured Myxococcales bacterium
CCAAGCTCTCGGAGGTGTAGGGATGAATCAGGTTGAGTTGCATCGCCAGGAGTTGCTGACCAATCTCCTGGGCCAAACTCATTGGAGCCAAAGCCGACTCCTCTGAAATATCCCCTGGAAATATTCCGGGTGTTGCAGTGGAACTCGTCGTGCCGGAGGATTGGTTCTTGTCCAGTTTCTGAATCATCCACGCCGGCATTTCCGCCAGATCAATTTGCTCCGGCGATTGGCTTTCTTCCCAAACGTAAGACTCGCCACAGGGATGCACCGATGGCGGAGCCACGATGTAACCACCATCGCCCCGGGTGTCGATGCCTGCCCCTAACCGACCGACGCTGTTGCCCAGCTGGATTCCCTCTGGATAGCGGAAGTAGAAATGTCGTCCGCCACTGCCGGTAATGGTTTCCACGTGGCAGGGGCTATAACCGAAAGTTGTGTATGACGTAGAAAAGCAGGCGGCGTACTCTGGATGGAATGTTCCGTTTCATCCGAACTGCCCGACAGGGGCAAGGAGTACGCCACCCATGGTAGAACGTAACACCGAATCGTTTTGCTTACCAGCCTCAAGCGTCGGTTCTCCCGTCGGCGATGTGCTGACGGCCACCTTGCGGGAAGGTGCCCAGAAGATGCTGGCCACGGCCATCGCCGAAGAAGTCGCCACGTATCTGGTGGCCCGAAGCCACTGCAAGGACCCCGCCGGTCGCCAGCAGGTGGTTCGCAACGGTCACTTGCCCACACGGGAGATTCTCACCGGTGTGGGGCCCATCGCCGTGACCCAGCCTCGGGTTCGGGATCGCCGTCCCGCTTCCGGGGGGCGTGAGAAGTTCACCAGCAAGCTGCTGCCGCCGTACTTGCGGAAGGCCAAAAGTATCGAGGAACTCATTCCCTGGCTGTATCTCAAGGGTATCTCCACCGGGGACATGGGCGAAGCTCTGCAGGCTCTGGTGGGGCCGGATGCTGGGGGCCTCTCGGCGACCACGGTCACGCGGCTCAAGGAAGTATGGCAGACCCAGTTCAAGACCTGGCGTAACCGGTCCATGGAAGGCAAACCGTACGTGTACCTGTGGGCCGATGGAGTGCACTTCAATATCCGCCTGGAGGAAGACCGCCTGTGCGTGCTGGTGCTCATGGGAGCCACCGAAGACGGGACCAAGGAACTCATTGCTGTAGCCGATGGTTACCGGGAATCCGAGCAGTCCTGGTCGGCCCTGCTGCTGGATGTCAAGCACCGGGGGCTGAACGTTGATCCCAAGCTGGCTACCGGCGATGGAGCGTTGGGCTTCTGGGCGGCTTTACGCAAGGTGTTCCCTCGAACGCGTGAGCAACGCTGCTGGGTGCATAAGAGCGCCAACGTGCTGGATCAGTTGCCCAAGCGGTTGCAGCCCCAGGCCTTGGATAAGCTTCATCAGATCTGGATGACCCCGACCAAGCACGAGGCCAACCGGGCCTTGGACCTGTTCGGGAAGACCTACCAAGCCAAGTACCCCGCAGCCGTCGAGCGTTTGGAGAAGGACCGCCAGGTGTTGCTGACGTTCTACGACTTCCCCGCCGAGCATTGGATTCACCTGCGTACAACCAACCCGATCGAGAGCACCTTTGCCACGGTGCGGCTGCGGCACGACAAAACGCGGAACAACGGCTCCCGTACCGCGTGCCTGACCATGGTCTTCAAACTGTTGGAAAACGCCGCCAAGACCTGGCGGAAACTCAACGGCTCGAACCTGCTGCCGGCGGTGGTCGCCGGGGCAATCTACGAAGATGGAATCCAGAAAGCCGCCGCCTGAGCTACGCGTTCATACACAACATTTGACAATAGCCCCCATACTTCGCCATAGTTCCCAAGCAAAAAGCCCATGGTCATCAACCACGGGCTTTTTTGTTGAGTGATTAATCGGATGTCGATCCA
>CAYTWV010000809.1:0-1905 GCA_964442235.1 uncultured Myxococcales bacterium
TGCAGTCAGGGTCATTCCGTCTGCCTGGGCATTCAGAGTCACAGTCCAAAGCTGGCCGTAACCTTCGCCTGGGTCACACGAGGTGTTCAGCGACACGTTCACGGTCACCTCGGGCCCACTGGACTCCTGAATCTCCCATGTCCCGATCAATGCCAGATCCACGGGAAACTCTACAAGCGGGACCGGCTCTGCCCAGCATGGCATCCCAGGAATGTCGTCGGACCAGGATACTTCTTCCACGTAATGGCCCCGGCGAAGTGTCCCGTCGGCTTCGAACCTGAGGTAGCTATAGTGGTCCATTCCCCCGGACCATCCAATCAGCCAGGTTCCCCAAAGAAGCGAGGGGTCCGTGGCAGAGGTCATGCAGATTCCTGGGGCCTGGCAGCGGCCGCCAAAACCACAATCAGCGTCCACTCGGCACTCGGCGCACCGACCGTATACACAACGCATAAAGGGGTGGAACGAATAGACTTGGCAGTTGCCGTCCTGCTGACACGGGATATTCATGAAGGTATCACACACACAAATCGGGCAGTTGGTCTCGGACATGGGCACCAGGTGGCATCCTGGATCGGTGCATGTCGGGATGGCGGGGCAGAAGGCCGCTGCCGGTTCCACACAACGCCCGCCACGGCACACCTTTCCGTCCAAACAAGCCGAGTCATCCCAACAGAACACACAGTTCCCCTGCACACAATGCTGGCCCGCTTCTCCCAACTCCGGGATGGGGCAATCCGAGTCTGCATCACATCGTTCACGGTCCAGACGGACGGGACACGAACCGCCGTACTCGACAAAGTACTGGAACGGACCTTCGGCCAGTGCCAACTGGTATGTGGGGCATGTTTCGCCGCATGTGGCCTGGCACAGTTCCATCGTATTGAAGGTGCTGCCACAGAAGGGCTCGCACCCGCAGCATCCCAGGCATGTCCCCACACACTTGCTTCCGTCCCAGACGAACAGGTTGGCGGCATTGCAGATTTCCGTCACCAGCGCAGGGGCGACAGCCTGGCACTGGGGCGCAGGAAGGGTCACGTCGCCCGCATCGGCCAAATCGGGGATCTGCCCATCGGCATCATCGGGGTGGGTATCCCAGGGTCCGTTGTCGGGGAGCACATCGGCCGGCTTTGTGTCCACCAGAGTCCCATCGGGCACGCCATCAAAACGCATGTCCACGGGATCCCTTGAATCCGTCAAATCCGTGGGTGTCCGGATGTCACCCGATGTGTCGAATCGAGGAACATCGCCTAGCGAATCCAATCCCGCGGTATCGGAGCCCAACTGGTCCTGTCCCAGCACGTCGCCGCCCAGCGGAGTCCCGCTTTTTGCACAACCGGTGCACCCTAGCAGAGCCAGTGCCAGGGCCATAGCCCAGTGACGGTTCAAGTTCCTCATGGTTCCTCCTGGCACGGTCGGGATTCTCGGGGTTCGAGTTTCTCAGGGTACGGATCCGGAAGAAGGCCCGCAACCTTGGGGCAAGCTTATTTGACCAGCACCGTGGCCTGGGACTGGGCCGACGGAATTCCCGTCTCGTCTTGAACTCGCAAACCGAACTGGTAAAGCCCCGGTGCGGGAGGCTTAAACGTGACGTCGGCATCGCCGCCAACGGGTCCTCCGGCCGTCAATGTGCTGCCCGGCGGGATGTCAATAAGGGTCCAGATGTACTGCAAGGGCATCTCCTCGGGGTCCAACGAGAGGTGGCCCACCAACTTGACCTCAGTCCCCGCCGTGACCGTGATTGCGTCCAACAACTGCCCACCCTTTTCGACCTTGGCGATGGCTACGGGCGGATTGTTGCGGTAGCAAACCCCGGCGGCCGTGTCACATCCCCAACCCGCAGCGCAGGGTGTACCCGAACTGCAACTGGCCCCACACTTTCCGGTGGCGGGATTACAGACGTCCCCA
>CAYTWV010000810.1:0-1904 GCA_964442235.1 uncultured Myxococcales bacterium
GCCAACCTCTTATACCGTTTCGCCGGGGGGGTGTCAACGAAACCGGTCCGCTATGTAGACCGGATCGGTGTTCGTTCGGCGGAGAGGTGCCCCCTCCCCGAATTGGGCGGCTTTTGCGGACCAGGACCCCATCGGCCACATTTCCGGGTCTGGACTCGCTTGCGCAAGCCCTTCTCCGGGTATGTCGAGAGGCCATGTCGTGGGGAGGAGACGGACCTCGGCACTTGGCCTCGGAGCTATCCTGCGATGCGGCTGACCTGCTTTCTTGGTCGTACCAAATCGTCGGGACTGGCCAGGCGTAGCAGGTCGTAGAGCCGTGCGATGAGTTCCCTCCATGGCAGGGCTCGGCTCTCCTCTGAGCGAAGGTAGACCGACTTGAGAAGCGCCAGCATGTTGAATACCACTCGTCTCAGGATGACCATCGCCAGCATGGCGTGGGGCTCCTGAGTCCAGGGCTCAGGTCCTTCCTTCATTGGCACATCAAGCGTGCGGTGTGCATTGTTCTCGACGCACCAATGGCTGCGGATCACCTGCGCCCATTGTTCGGACGAGAGCCGATTCCAGAGCACATTGGAGACGTAGTAGCGGTCTTCCTTCGAGATGAACTGACCATGCTGGTCACGGGTTTCTCTCTGGATTCTAATGCCCTGGCGGAGGTGAGACCAGCCGTCCCAACCCGCAATTTCCTGTGTACGCCAGATACGGAAGGTTACGTCGTTGCCTCGGTAGCGCTCGGTGTATTCGTAGTCGCACGAAGCCGATGCCGTCAGCCTGCACAGTTCTGCCAGGAGTGTCGGCTGACTGTCCTTGATGGCCATCAAGTATCCCAGATTGGCCTCGTTCACGAGCGTGGCACTGTTGAGATACCCCGTCCCCGCATCCACTGAAATCAGCTCAAGGTCCCAGCAGTTCTTCCACTCCTTCACAATCCGCGCGAGGGCCTCGGGGAAGGTCCCTTGCTCATTGGTCGTGCCGTCGACCGGTACGCAATCCAGATACACGGCCTGCGCTATGCCTACCACGCACACACTTAACGTCCTTACTTCCCCGTACAGTCGCTTGCCCCTGAGCGTCTCGTCGGGCTGAAAATAGGGGTATTGCTCCCTTGCGCGCTTCAACAGGTCCGCCAAACTCTCTCCCTTCCGAAGCGTGACAAAGGCTCGGTCATACTTGCCGTCGACAGCCAGCATCCGAATAGGCATCTTGCCGACCAGTGCCTCCAGCGACTTCCTTCGATGCGCAGACTTGGCCTGTCCCGTGAGCAGGTCCTGCAACCCTGACACGGAAGCCCCGGTCAGATAGTCCCGTACGGTCGTGTCGGGGAGCCGTTTAGGAAGACCTACCTCCTGGCGCACTGCCGCCGAAAGGTTCTGCGTAAGCGATTCCATCCCCGAAAACCCGAGCCGACCCGCCGCCAGGCCCAGGACGCACCCCTTGAGCAGAGTGCCCGCCTTCCATTTCACCTTCGACACCTGCCTGTGCTCCGGCATGGTTGCGAAGTTCAGACCCTTGATTGCCCCAGCGAAATAGCGGGCTACCCGCCTGTCCACGATATTCCCCATGGATTTACCTCCGATCACGTGTTACACACGCCGTTAGATTTGTTGTTTTGGGGCCAAGCTGACACTTGGCCCATCTCCTCCCTCCTTGCATTATCGCACATTATAATGCATCGCGATAGTGTTTTAGAACGATTTATATGACATAAATAGCAGAAAGTGGCGTTTTCGAAGTCGAAACTCAAAAAATGCGAATTTGCTGCGGCCCGCCATTCCCGGGTCTGATACCCGCATCTGCGGCTGCTTGCTGGGGAAGCGGGGCGTGCCCCTAGTCATTCACCAATTGGGTCTGGGTGCGGCGCCCGAAACGGGGACCATTGCCGACGAACCTAACCGAAGCTGTTC
>CAYTWV010000811.1:0-271 GCA_964442235.1 uncultured Myxococcales bacterium
GCTTGGTCCCTGGTCCCTTGGTCGCTTCGGTCCCTGCCCCTTCGGTCCCTGTCCGCTTGGATGGTTCTACCTGGGCCCCCCCTTCTGCTTTGGTCCCGCGCCACGGGTCCCTGTTTCGGGCACCGCCCCGCGCTGCGGCCAGTTCTGTTGACCCCTTACCTATCGAAGTGTTACCGTTGCTTGTCTGTCGTCCATGTGGGCCGCTCCGTCCAGGGGTGAATCTTCCCGTCAGGGGCGACGCAAGACCGCATCTTGTGGAGGCTGCGATGGC
>CAYTWV010000811.1:281-1900 GCA_964442235.1 uncultured Myxococcales bacterium
TCCCCTTGTTTGGACGGCCCTTCTGGCCCTGGGCGTTGCCGTGCAGCCTGCATGTTCGCAGCGCGGCAAGAAGGTCCAGTCCGACGGCGTGTCGCAAACGGATTCCGGTGATACTGCGTCCCAGGACGCATTACTGGACGAAAGTCATCCCCCTGACGGGACTGGGCCCGATGGGAAGGACCTTCACCAGGACGCCAACGATGTTCCTGACCTGCTTGATCTGGTGGATGCGAGTCCAGATGTGCATAATCCGGATATAGATGTTCCGGACATTTCTGATGTCTCCGATTCGCATGTGCCCGATGTACTTCCCGACGTTGTCCCCGATGTGCCTGACGCAGCGGGGGATGTTGCTGTGGACGTGGTCCCGGATGTCACTCCCGAGCCCATTCCCTTCCTGCTGGAGGGGTTCTCGGCAGCGTGTGGAGTGATGCAGTCTGTGGATTATAGGGTCACTTTCCGGATGGCGCCTTTCGGCCTGGCGGTAACGCAAGAGTCGAAGAATGAGAGTTATTCGATTCGTCCAGTGTCCAATTTCAAGACAAGTAATTGAACGTCAAGCATGGCGAGGTGTGATATGAGAACGTTGACTTTCGCAGCGACTCTGGCAGTGATGGTGTTGGCCGGTGCTACGGCTCAGGCAGAGGTGCCCTCCACGATGCAATTCCAGGGGGTTCTTGCCGACACCGAGGGTACGGCCCTTACCGGCGACTTTGCCATGACGTTCACGCTTTATGCGTCGCCCACGGGCGATGATGCCGTTTGGGCCGAAACCCAGACAGTGGGTGTCCAGCAGGGCGGGTTCGCCGTTGAGTTGGGCAAAGGGGACGGAGGCGCTCTGGACGCTGCCATATTCGCCGGCACGCCACTTTGGCTGGGAATCCAGGTTGGCGTTGGTTCGGAGTTGTTGCCTCGGTCCCCAATTGGGGCTTTGCCCTATGCGGTTCGTGCTGCCGTGGCCGAAAATGCGCTCTCTCCCGACGAGATCCTGGCTCTTCTGGGAGACTGGGGGTATCTGACCGAAGAGGTGGATCCGACGGTCAGCCTGCTTGGGCGCACGCCTCTGTCCTGTACAGTGGGGCAGATTCCGGCTTGGGATGGAAGCGCCTGGGTTTGTGCCCATGATCAGTTTGGTCCCGATGGCACCTCCTATGTGGCGGCTGCGGGCAAAGGGCTGGAACTGAACGGCGTGGCCTTTGGGTTGGTTTCCACCTGTGGAAATGGGCAGGTTCTGAGTTGGGACCTTAACGCTCTGAAATGGGAATGCACTGCCGTCATGGACCTGGTAACCGAACTGGATCCGGTGTGGGCAGCGGCAGCAATTCAGTACTATACGAAGACCGAGTTGGCTCAGGCTGGTTTTGCCGAGATCTCTTGGGGCAATCTGACCGGAATGCCCGCAGGATTCGCCGATGGCACCGACGACGGGTTGCTTGCTGAAGCAGATCCGGTTTGGGGCACGGAGAAAGCCGACTATTTCACCAAAACGAACTTGGGTACCGCCGGCGAAGCTGAAATCTCGTGGGGAAACCTTATGGAAGTTCCCGCCGGTTTTTCGGACGGATACGATGACGGGCTCCTGGTGGAACTCGATCCGGTCTGGGGTGCTGCCAAGGTCA
>CAYTWV010000812.1:0-1894 GCA_964442235.1 uncultured Myxococcales bacterium
GTCATCATCTGGGGTTTGGGGCCCGTGTCGTTCAGAATGCGTTCGATGCGAATCCATCCATCCCGCTCCATGGCAGCAAGCTGGGCCTCGGAGGCAAAATTGCGGACCATTCGAACGGGCATGGCCCCACGCTGAGCCAGGCGCTCCAGCAGGGGATGACGGCTGGGGTCGGCCTCGCCCACTTCGGTCAGGAAAACCTGCCGGACGTCGGCTTGATTAAGACTGGGGGGCAACGCCTTGCGAAGCAGATCTCCCAGAGGCACCTGGTAGTACTTTGAGGCCCATTCCAGAAGAGTTAGAAGCTCCTCGTTGAACGTGGGGGAATCGTCCAGAACCTCTTTGATTTCTTTGAGTTGTTTAGGGTAATCGGAGCTTTGTTTTTCGCCCACGACATACCCGGTGACGGTGCGGGGGCCAAAGGGAACCAGGACCCGAGTGCCCACCAGCGAGCGGTTGTGATGGGCTTCGGGGACCAGATAGTCGAAGCGTTGGTGGAGCCAAAGGCCTACGGCGACCGAAACAATGGGAGGCATGGCGCACCAACCTGCCGGAAATCATTTGACAAATGGCTGGCGACTTCTAAACTCTTCCGGCTAAAGGTTTTGTCGCTCCGACTTCCCGTGAGGGGGCCCCGCTTCATGTCAGGACACATACCGGAGCATTTGATACAGCAGATTCTGACCAGGGTCAACCTGGCGGAGCTGATCGGAATGCAGGTGAAGTTGCGCAAAATCGGGCGCAACTTTGTGGGTTTGTGCCCCTTTCACACCGACGCCAAGCCCAGTTTCAGCATCAATCCGGAAAAGGGTGTCTACCACTGTTTCGGCTGTCACGAATCGGGCAACGCCATAACCTATTTGACCCGGTCGCAGGGGCTAAGTTACCGAGAGGCCATCGAGACGTTGGCTTCCAAGGCCGGCGTAGAGCTTGTGTTTGCGGCGGGGGATGGAAGCAACGAGCGGCGCCAGCGGGACAAGAAGCGGCAGATGTTCGAGCTGAACCAGATAGCGCAAGGCTGGTTTCGGCAGGCTCTGGTGGGGCCCGAAGGACAGGAAACCCGGCTGTACCTGCAGGCCCGGGGCATCACCGACGAAGACGTCGCTCGGTTTCAGATTGGTTGTGCTCCCATTGGAGGGAACACGCTGTACGACTTTCTGACGGCCAAGGGGCATCCCATCCACCTGGCCGAGGAAGTGGGGCTTGTGGGACGTCGCACGGGCGGCGGGCTTTATGACAAGTTCAGGCAGCGGCTGATGTTTCCCATCTTCACGACAGCCGATGAGGTAGCCGGCTTCTCGGGTCGAGGGCTGAACTCCGAGGTGCAGCCCAAGTATCTGAACAGTTCGGAATCGGAGATTTACAAAAAGGGCGAACTGCTGTTTGGGCTGGTCCAGGCCCGGGACAGCATCAAAAAAGACGGGTATGCGTTGCTGGTTGAGGGGCAGATTGATGCCCTGACGCTGCATTCCGTGGGGCGCAAGCAGGCCATCGCCCCGTTGGGCACGGCCTTGACCGAGCCACAGTGTCAGATTCTGCGTCGGCTGACCGAGTCTGTCGTGCTGATGTATGACGGCGACGAAGCGGGGCGCAAGGCCACGTGGAAGTCGATGATGACGCTGTTGAAGGTGGGGTTGTACGGCAAGGTGGTGACGTTGCCCCAGGGTGAGGATCCCGACACGTTTTTGCGTGCCAAGGGCGGGCCCGAGCGGCTGGAGAAGTTATTGGCAAGCGCCAGACCCTACTTCGAATTTGCACTTTCCACGCTGAAGACGCAGAGCCGGCAGACGCTGCATGGGCGTGCGCTGGCAGCGCAGCGTGGTTTGGAGATCGCAGAGGTAGTGCCCGGCGAGGTGGAATGTGGTGTTTTTCTGGATCAATTGGCCGTGGAGTTGGA
>CAYTWV010000813.1:0-340 GCA_964442235.1 uncultured Myxococcales bacterium
ATGGCAAAGGTCTTCTCGTCCATCATCCGTCCTGACTCCAAGTCAAAAAGGCGTTACCACGCCAATCAGCCCGCAAGGCATTTCCAGCCAATCGGGTTCTTTGACTGATAGCAGGAATGGGCCGGGGAGGGAAGCAAATTTCGGGGCGTGCTGGGGTGGCCGGGAACGCCTGCCGGCTGAACTCGCAACAGGTAGGCCTCTATGCCGCGGTGCGGCGCTTTCGCGCAGCCTCATCGACCATCATCTTCATTACCTCGATGTCGTGGCTTGTTGTGTAAGCAGGGGAATCCATCGACGTTAGATGGCCAAGCGTTGTGGTAATGCCCAAGGCAGTTTCCTC
>CAYTWV010000813.1:350-1893 GCA_964442235.1 uncultured Myxococcales bacterium
GCGCCCACTGAAGACGCCAAGCCTTAAGGTATCCACCCGGTTGTGGCCGTAACCCAAAACAAAGGCCAACGTTTGCCAGAGACAGGCCGCAGTCTGTACGGGAAGCCCGTAATGTGGTGCATCTTCAGTCTGCTATTGCGCGCCGGCAAAGCACCACAACCGGTTACTTCTAGTCGCTAGTCATTGGCATTAGCTTTTGTTGGACTGGCTGAAGATCATGTGCTATGCGTACCGCGAATCATAAGTTCGGCGTGGAGGTTACAGTGTCACCATCGGACGAGTTGAAGCAAAAACATGCCCAACTGCTGGTTGCGGTTGCCCGATTACAGCAACACGTCGATCGGCTAGACCGGTGCGAGGTGATTGATCCCAATGGGGCTGCTGAAGACATCGCTGCAGCCGTGGGCGCGGCCGTCGAACTTCGGGCAAGCCTGGGTCGTGCCAGACAGATTCTGTCTATCGATCCGGAGTTCAGCGTTTCCGGGCGAAGCGAGTTGGCGGGGATTGTGGAGGAAGGCGCTCGCGGTCTCCAAGCCATGGTAGATCGGCTGCCGCGGCGGCGGCTGGAGGCTTTGGCCGAGGCCCTAGGTGCCGGCCGGGTGAAACACTCGCGCGAATCTGTTCGCAAGACTTGGGAGCGGGACCGGACCGAGGCGCTTGGTGAGGTCGCTGGTGGCCTTGCCAAAGAGGAAGAGTTCCCTCGGGGGTTTCCAGGCCCGGAGAAGGCCGACAAGGATTGGTTGATGTGGTTTTGGGCGTTGCCGGAGGATGATGCAGAGGGCTTTCGCGATTCTCTGAGCCTTGATTGGCCTTCACTAGTAAGGTTTCTGTGCAATGTGACGCTGGAGCACTGGATCCCGTTGGTCGCTGAAGCACCAACAGAGGCGGCCAGTCCATCGCAGGACCAGCAAATCCCAAGCCGTGGCGAAGCTTCGAACACCCAGGTGGCTGAAGGAATCGTAGAAGAATGTCGGCCAGCGGGGTCTTTTGATCACGGCGCCGAGATTAGGTTCGGTTGCACTTCGGCACCAGTAGCGCCGTCTGGCTCGCCTGTGCCCGTGGAGTCAACGCCCAACGGCCAAGCGGTACTCCAACAAATTGAGCCACTGTCGACGGACCATGAAGTGGACACGGTTGCAGCGCCGTCTGGCGGCGTCGGCAAGGGAATATCGGTTGGGGGCCTTTCGGAATCCCCCAACCCCAATACCGGCACGGCGGAGGTGGAACAGACGCCCAGAGGTTTGAAGGCGATTTCCGAGTCCACGGAAATTGTTGAGGCGTCGGGCTCCCCGCCGAGCAGGCCTGCCGTAGCGTTGCCACGTGCCGCAGCCACACGGAAGAAGCCGCTATCAACAGTTGTGCCGCCACCGGACCTACCAGTCGAAGTTGATCTCCATGAGATGCCGCTTCCCGCACTGGTGGCCATAATCGAAGAATCACCTACAAACACCCATTGGCTGTATTTGCAGTGCCTCTGCTGGCGATTGGTGGAGCACGGGGACGTAAGTACGGCCTATCACCTTGCGAGGGCACTCTCTGCGGA
>CAYTWV010000814.1:0-1882 GCA_964442235.1 uncultured Myxococcales bacterium
CTTGGTAGAAATCCTGTCCCCTTTTACCGCCGATGGTGGCGTGGCAGGTGTCGAATGGTTGAGTTCCTTACTGGTGCCATTGATTTTGTGTTGCATATCAACGTACATCTCAAAGAGATCATCTCCGAATACGGGATGCTCACTTATGTTATTCTTTTTATTATCGTCTTTTGCGAGACCGGTCTGGTGGTGACCCCGTTCCTGCCTGGTGACTCGCTGCTGTTCGCCGCAGGCGCCCTTGCTGCCATCGGGGATCTGAGTCCCTTTGTTCTGGTTGGCATCCTTATGATCGCTGCCATTGCTGGTGATACCGTAAACTATTGGATTGGTGCATGGGTTGGCCCCAAAGTATTTACACGAGATAATGTCAGATTTCTGAATAAGAAGCACTTAATTAAGGCGCAGAAGTTTTACGAGAAGTATGGCGCTGCAACCATTATTATAGCCCGTTTTGTGCCCATCGTTCGCACATTTGCTCCGTTCGTTGCTGGCATAGGCAGCATGACGTACGGCAAGTTTATTTTGTATAACATCGTTGGCGGTGTGGTTTGGGTCAACTTGTTCGTGTGGGTGGGCTACTTCGTAGGCAATCTTGAGTTCGTACAAAAGAACTTTTCCTACATTGCCATGGCAATCATCATCATCTCTGTCCTGCCGATGGTGATCGAGTTCCTAAGGGCACGCGCCGAAGCCAAGGCCGAGGCCAAGGCAAAAGCCATCTCCTCTTCGGAAGCCCAATAGTGGACTGCTAAGTGCCCACCCTGCCCACGTTTCGGGCCCCTCATTCACATTCGGGGCTCTGAAAAGCAGGCACGACCTGACCAAGGGCTGCACGGTTAACCACAAGCCCCGCATTTTCCTTGATTCGCCCGGTTTTGCGGACCTATAGTGCCCGCTTGGGCCAGGTAAGGGGCTCAGAACCGGACTTGGGGAATTGGAGAGGGGTGGCATGGCGGTCATCGGAATTCGAAAAGAGGACAAAGGGGAGTTTGAGCGGCGCGCACCGCTCTCGCCGGACCAAGTGGCCCAGGCCATTTCACAGCACGGCGTGAAGGTGAAGATTCAGGCTTCGCAAGCCCGGATTTTTGCTGACGACGAATACCGGGTAGCCGGCGCCCAGGTCGTTTCCGAGTTGTCGGATTGTGACATCATCATGGGGGTTAAAGAGATCCCCTCCTACCTGATTGCCCCTGACCAGGCGTACCTGTTCTTCTCTCACACCATCAAAGGGCAAAGCCACAACATGCCCATGCTCAAGCGGGTCCTTGAGTCAAAAGGGACGTTGCTGGATTATGAGCGAATCACCGATGACTCGGGGCGGCGCCTGGTCTTTTTCGGTTACCATGCGGGCCTGGCCGGAATGGTTGACAGCTTGTGGATGGCGGGCCATCGCCTCAAAGCGGTTCGCTGGGAGACCCCGTTTCGGCATATGGAATTGGCGTTCCACTATCGGGATCTGACCCACGCCGTGGAAGACGTCCAGCGGGTGGGCCGCGAGATTGCCAAACATGGATTGCCCAAGGCTCTCAGCCCGTTCGTCATTGGCATTACCGGCTACGGGAACGTCTCTCGAGGCGCACAATTCGTGGTCAATCACCTGCCAGTCCAGACCGTCTCTCCCGACGATTTGCCGAAATTGGTATCCACCGGCGGAGACCCCAAGAAGGTATACTTGTGTGTGTTCGAAGAACGGCACATCGCACGCAGGAAAGACGGCGGCCCCTTTGTGTTGTCGGAGTACCAGGCGGATCCCTCGGCTTATGAAGGCTGCTTCGAACAGTATCTGCCCTATCTTCGGCTGTTGGTGAACTGCATTTACTGGGAAGAACGATTCCCCCGACTGGTGACCCGGGACCACCTGAAACACCTGCATCGGACCCAC
>CAYTWV010000815.1:0-1880 GCA_964442235.1 uncultured Myxococcales bacterium
GAAGAACCACCCGGACGTGGACGAGAACATCGTCGCCTATTTTTCGGCCGAGTTCGGCATTACGGACTGCATCCAGATCTTCTCGGGCGGTTTGGGCATTCTGGCCGGTGACCATCTGAAGTCGGCTTCGGACATGGGGATTCCCATTGTGGGCGTGGGCCTTCTGTATCAGGAGGGTTACTTCCATCAGTACCTTAACCAGGAAGGCTGGCAGCAGGAGACCTATCCGGTAAACGATTTCCACACGATGCCCCTGATTCGGGTCCGTGGCGCCGATGGGCATCAGTTGACCATAGAGATCCCGTTCCCGGGTCGTACGGTGTGGGCCTATCTCTGGGAAGTTCAAGTCGGTCGAGTGCCGTTGTTCCTGCTGGACACCAATCACCCGGACAACTCGGTAGCCGACCGTCGCATCACGGGTCAGTTGTATGGTGGCGACCAGGAAATGCGTATCCAGCAGGAGATTGTGCTGGGTATGGGTGGTGTGCGCATGTTGCAGAAGTTGGGCTTGGAGCCGCCGATTCTGCATACCAACGAGGGCCATGCGGCCTTTTTGACGTTGGAACGCATCCGGGACTTGATGAAGAACCGTGGGATGAGTTTCTCGGACGCTCGAGAAGCATGTGTGGCCAGCGTGCTGTTCACGACGCACACCCCGGTTCCTGCGGGCATCGATGTTTTCCCGCGGCAGATGGTTGAGACTTATTTCGGGCCCTATTGCGGCGACATCGGGATTCCGATGGAGGAACTGCTGCGGATGGGGCGCGTTCGAATGGATGACGGTGGCGACGGCTTCAACATGGCCGTGCTGGCCGTGCGGCTCTCGTATGGCACCAATGCGGTTTCCAGACTGCACCGGGATACGACCCGCAAGATGTGGAAGGACCTCTGGCCGGGCGTTCCGATCTCGGAGACGCCTATCGGATCCGTGACCAACGGCATCCATATCCCGTCGTGGATTTCCAACGAACTTGGCGCGCTGCTGGACCGCTACCTTGGGCCGAAGTGGCGTGAGGATCCTCGTGATCGATTGCTGTGGGAACGTGTAGAGCAGATCCCGTCAGAGGAGTTGTGGCGCACCCACGAGCGTCGGCGTGAGCGTCTGGTCGCTTTTTGCCGCACCAAGGGTCGAGATCAGGCCGCCAAACAGGGCGGAAGTCCCAGCCGCATTCAGGCAGCATTGGAAGTCCTGGACCCCGAGGCGTTGACCATCGGGTTTGCCCGCCGGTTTGCACCTTACAAACGAGCGGCTCTTTTGTTCCGGGATCTGGACCGCTTGATTCGGATCCTCTCGGACAAAGGTCGGCCCGTGCAGATTTTGTACGCAGGAAAGGCTCATCCCCGGGATCACTTCGGGAAAGAGATCATCCGCACCATCGTGGCCAACTCCAGGCGGCCCGAGATTGCGCGCCGCATTGTGTTCCTTGAGAACTACGACATGCGTATCGCCCGGTACCTTGTGCAGGGTGTAGACGTTTGGTTGAATACCCCCCGTCGCCCCAAAGAGGCCAGCGGCACGTCCGGCATGAAGGCTGTGGCCAACGGGGCCCTGCATTTCTCGACTCGGGACGGTTGGTGGGCCGAAGTAGAAGCCGACGGCTTGGGCTGGAATATCGGGGCGGGCGAGGAGTATCCGGACGATCAGCAGGATTACCAGGACGAAGTGGAAGCCCGGTCGTTGTATGACACGCTGGAACACGAGGTGCTGCCCACCTTCTACCATCGTGGAAAAGACGACCTGCCGCGGCAGTGGATCTCGATGATGAAGAAGTCGTTGAAGACGTTGCCGCCGATTTTCAACACCAATCGAATGGTGCGCCAGTACGCCGAGCGCTACTACCTGCCGGCCGTGGTTCACTATGACCGTATGGCCCAAGATA
>CAYTWV010000816.1:0-1867 GCA_964442235.1 uncultured Myxococcales bacterium
CGCTGCGTGGCGGACCGTTTGCCCCGGTTGGGACTGTGGGTCCCGGACCAGGAGATGGTCGTGGTGGGGCGTCACGGGAACGCAGAGCTAGAGGTCCGCCTGGATGTCTGTCAGCAGCAGGGCGTTCCGGTTCTTCGTCGGCGGGCCGGCGGGGGAACTGTGGTACTGGGCCCCGGACAGGTTGTGGTCTCGTTGTTCCTGCCCGTGCGTGACCGGGGCCGTTTGGACCGGCACCTTGAGCGCATCTCCAACTGGCTGGCGGACGGTATTCAGGCAGCGACCACACTGCGGCCCGAAATCGCCGGATTCAGCGACCTGGCCATCGACAACAAGAAGATCAGTGGGTCTGGCATGTTATGGACACACAACGTGCTGTATTACACGGCCTCTATCCTGGTGGACTTCCCCTTGCCACGATTGGATGCCCTCCTGCCCTACCCTCCCAAAGAGCCTCTGTATCGAATGGGACGTTCCCACGCCGACTTTGTGGAAAACCTGTCGACCTGGCGGCCCGGGCTGACCGCTTCCACGCTGCTCCAGGGCCTTCGCAGACATCTGTCGGTAGAAGGGCTGTGACGCGCGGGTCGGCTGCCGCACTTGACGGTATCCGTTCGGTTTTCGGTCGGTTGTCACGCTCGAAAATCGGGGAAACGCCAACCGATTTCTTGGCCCTTTACGCGAGTTCAATTTCTGCACGCTGCAGGCGTGAGCGTCCCCCCATTCATGAGCCTTCCTCAAGCGCCCGTGTGTTGCTATTGTAGACTCGTGGGAGCCAGTTCCCGTGGGAGGGTGAACATGCGTCAAGTAGTCCTTTACCGAGGGGAAGACGGTTTCTGGGTAGCGGAGGTGCCGTCGCTTCCCGGCTGCATCTCGCAAGGAGAGACCCGCGAGTCGGCTCTGGCGAACATTCGCGATGCCATCCGAGGCTACGTCGAGGCTCTTGAGGCAGACAGTCTTCCAGTGCCGCCCGAGACTTTCGACACGATGGTCGTTGCTGTATGAGCCCAGCTCTGCCTGTCATCTCTGGAGACGACGCAGTCTCCATACTCACCAGGATGGGGTTCCGCTTCGTAAGGCAGACCGGCAGCCACATGATTCTGCGGCGGGATGACCCCTTCGCCCAGGTCACGGTGCCGAGGCACAAGGTGCTGGACCGCGGGACTCTTCGGTCGATTATCCGGCAGGCCGGTCTTTCCGTGGAAGCCTTCATGTCTCTCCTTTGACCTCCCGCAGCCAGAGTTCGTCCTGAGGCCTGCGTCGCCGATGCCTGCGGTGTGCCGCACTTGCTCGATGAAGTACCGGGAAGTGTTGCCGTCCCGGTCGCCGACTTCCGCGATTTGCGAGTGCCAGAGGGAGGTGCCCATGACGGTCAGCAACCGACGATTGCCCGGGAGCGGCTGCCATGCCAGGACGTCTTCGCCGTGGGTGAATATGGTTTCCGCTCAAGATGGACAAGCAGGGGCCTGTGATTCTCCGACTTCCGCCGATTGGCAGTTCCAACGTACGTCCGTATAGCTTGGCGTGAGATACAGGGCGGTTTCCCGCATTGCGGGTGCAGCGTGCGCAATGCAAGGCGGATCGGTTACCACTTCACCCTTGAATCCTGTGACCCGTGCAGCTAACTTGCTGTCGTTCCTTCGTGTGGTTAGTGAGGACGGCTATGCCGCTGCTCTCAAACACGGAATATCCCCGATAGCCTGATAGATACTACATTCTGTCCCTTTGAGAGGTCACCTATGGAAGAAGCCCGATTGATTCAGCCCGTGTCGCAGGTTCCAGGTATCGTCATCATCAAAGACGTCCACAAGGAGTACAAGCTGGGCAGCACCGTGGTACCGGCATTGCGGGGGGTCTCGTTGTCCATCGG
>CAYTWV010000817.1:0-1854 GCA_964442235.1 uncultured Myxococcales bacterium
CGTTGGATGAGTTCATGGACACCCCCAAAAATCAGAGAGTCGATTTCCCCCAGTCTAACTGGCATTGCGGGCCGAACTGGTCATGGTTTTGCACTGTCCTTCTGGTCGTCGCAGGGCTGGTTGCAACCCTGCTGGTACCCGGGGGCTGCGACCCCGAGCGTCCGCCCGGCAAGAGCCAGGTTCTGGACCAGACCCCCGGGTTTGAAGGGCACACCGACGGGCCCGTGCCTGGGGGAGTGCCAGCAGAGTCCCTGCCCGTGCTGCCCGGATTGGACCCTGTGGGAGTCGGGCGTGGGAAGGACGGGCAAGCCGTCCAGTTGACCAAGATCGCCCCTCCTCAGCCCGACAACAGAACCCCGGATCAGGACAGCGACGACGTGGCGGATTCGGTGGACAACTGTCCCGATGCCTGGAACCCAGACCAGTGGGATACCGATGGTGATGGCGTCGGGGACCGATGCCAAACCCAATTGGGCACCCCCGAAATGCCCTATCTGATTCCCGGAAAGAATCCGGGATTGCCTGCGTATCGAACGGCCGGTACCACGTGTGATGCCCCCTCGCAGGTCTTCTCGAACTATCCGCCCAACAGCCGCAGCGAAGCGGGTCCCGAGGTCTTCTACGCTTTTCGGGTTGAACAGCCGGTCTTACTGACGGCCTACATTGCGTCTCCCGAGCCGGCGGGAACGGATGTGGACGTGCATTTGTTGTCTTCGATTTCCCCGCTGGTTTTGGTGGAGCGAAATGACCGCCAGGTGAAGGCCAATCTGGACCCGGGCATGTATTACCTGGTGTTGGACACGTTTCATGATGGTACGGCGTCGCTTTGTGGGGCCTACATTCTGACGGTTGAAATGCGAGCGCTGCGGTCGGGTTCGCCCGACGATCCGCTGGTTCCCGGTGGGGATGCTCTGGTGCCGCTGCCGTTGCCCTTTGTCTTTGAGGAGAGCAACTCGACCTTGACGGCCAATTCCAGCCAGTTGCAGGGGTATGGTCTTCCCGGTATGCGAAATCTGCAGGGCCCCGAGCGGGTCTACACGTTCACGCTGGACCAGAGTGTGCGGTTGTCTGCGGTGCTGCGATTCCCGGAACCGTCGGGCGTCGATGTGGACGTGGTGCTTCTGTCAGCGTTGGCCCCGTTGACTCCTCTGGCTTGGGGCGATCGGGCCATCTATGCCCAGTTGGGGGCCGGGACCTACCATCTGGTGGTAGATTCGGTGGTCTCGGGCACTACCAAGGCTGGCGAGTACTCTTTGCTGCTGGCGATTCGGCCCACATTCCAGTTGGAGCAGGCCTTTTTCAACGAATTCGTTCTGGCGGCCGTGGATTATCTGTATGCGATCCACGGGCTGCAGGGCTATGCCTCGGCCGTGCTGACCCACGACATGGCGTACGGGACCTATGGCAGCATTGTGGCTTCGGACCCGCCTCGCACCATGTGTGTGGCAGCGGTCATGGAGGTCATCTTGCAGGCCATGACGCTATACGCAGCGGATACGGGGGATACGGGGGTGTGGGACTTCCTTCCTGCGGACTCGTGGAGGACGCTGAAGTCCAGCCATATCAAGGCCCACATCTGGGTGAATTCCGAATTGAATTCATCGGGCACAGCCGATGCGCTGACTCACTTTGGGATGGGGGCTAACGTGCCCTTCGAGGAGTTGACTCCCGGGTCGTTCTTGAACCTGAACCGCACCACGGGAACCGGCCATGCCGTGGTGTTCCTGGCCTATATTGATGCCATGGGCCACGAGTACGGTTTCTATAACTACAGTGTGGTTGGGTTCAAGTATTTCTCGGCCCAGGGCGGGTTTGGGGTTTGGGAGGGGGGCTTGGACTACCGCTATGCCGTGT
>CAYTWV010000818.1:0-1846 GCA_964442235.1 uncultured Myxococcales bacterium
GCGCGCCCCCAAACCCCCAGGCAAGCTGGGGGCTTATGGCTGCGGGCAGCGGTAAGGGTCGGGTCAGCCGTTCGACTCGCTGACGCTCGCTCACGGCGCGCCCCCAAACCCCCAGGCAAGCTGGGGGCTTATGGCTGCGGGCAGCGGTAAGGGTCGGGTCAGCCGTTCGACTCGCTGACGCTCGCTCACGGCGCGCCCCCAAACCCCCAGGCAAGCTGGGGGCTTATGGCTGCGGGCAGCGGTAATGGGTGTTATAAGCTTCCAGTACCAGGCTAACTTATTGCCACAACCATGTAGCTACACCCCCATCCAGCTTGCCTGGAGGGGGGCCAGGGTGGAGGCGCGCCGTGAGCGAGGCCCCCGGCCGAGTCGAACGGCTGATGCGACCATTACCAAAGACGCTTGCCTACACACTCTCCCAAATCGTGGTTTTGCCCATGCCGCCACCGACACACAGCGTCGCCAGGCCGTAACGTTTGCCCCGGCGCTTCAGTTCGTGCACCAGCGAGACCACCATGCGCAACCCCGTGGCGCCCACGGGATGGCCAAGCCCAATGCCGGAACCATTGACGTTGGTGATTTCCCGGTTCAGCCCCAGCCCCTTTTCGCAAGCCAGGTACTGGGCCGCAAAGGCCTCGTTCAGTTCGACCAGATCGATCTCCTCCAGCCGCATCCCCGCCCGTTCCAAGGCCTTCCTGGTGGCGGGAACCGGACCGTACCCCATCAATTCGGGTTCCACTCCGGCCACTGCATGTCCCACAAGCCTGGCGATGGGCGTAACCCCATGCTGTTTGCATGCTTCGGCGCTTAACACCAGCACCGCTGCCGCACCGTCATTCAGCCCCGAGGCGTTGCCCGCCGTGACCGTGCCCCCTTTCTTGAACAGGGCCGGCAACTTCGCCAACTCTTCAAGGGTGACGTCGTCGCGGAAGTGGTCGTCGCTGTCTATCACAAGCTCTTTCTTTCGTTCCTGCATCACGATGGGGACAATCTCGTCCCGGAACCGACCACTCTTGGATGCCGCTGCCGCATTCAAGTTGGACCGCAGCGCAATCAGGTCCTGCTCTTCACGAGTGATGGCGTATTTCTCGGCAAGATTTTCGGCGGTGACCCCCATCATGTATCCGCCCAGCGGGTCCGCCAGGCCCTCCCACAGCGCATCCACAAGCTGGCTGTGCTGTAGGCGTTTGCCCCACCGGGCGTCCTTGGAGACATAGAGGCTGCTGGACATGACCTCGACGCCCCCAACCAGCACCATCTGGGCCGATCCGGTCTGGATTTGCTGCGCCGCATAGACCAGGGCCTGCATGCTGGAAGCACACTGACGCTGGATGGTCACGCCGGGCACATGCACGGGGATACCGGCCTTCAACAGCGTGCAACGGGCGGTGTTGATGTCGTCGCTGCGCATGAAGCAGTTGCCGAAGACCACGTCGTCCAGCGCCCCGGGGTCGATGGCCGTCTGACGCAGCACCTCCTTGACCGGAAACAGGGCCAGATCGCTGGCCAGCGTGTGTTTCAGTGCACCGCCGAACTTCAAAATGGGCGTGCGGACTGCCGAGGCGATGAAGACCTCTTCCATGGGTTTCTCCTTTGGGCGACGTGTTTCCCGCCACTGTACGACAGGCTTTGCGGGCATGCCAGACGTATCGAAAGTGGTGGCTCCAAACCAGGAGCGCGGCGCCCCAGTGTCCTCACGTTGCCGTCGCCGAAACAGACCCCCAGATTCTGTGGGTTCGCCCGTACGCAAACCGAACCGAGCCGGACCGGGGGATGCCCTCAGATGTCACTCATTTTTTCCAGTTGAACGTCGCGCTTCCTGCGCCAATTCGGCCAAAGGGGGGTG
>CAYTWV010000819.1:0-1835 GCA_964442235.1 uncultured Myxococcales bacterium
CACCTGGGCGGGGCTGGATCTCATTCCCTCCAGCCATCCCCTGAGGGTGGGGCCGTTTGGTGTCTATGGGCCGCGCCCAGGCAACTTTACCGTCCAGAGCGCCGACCTGATTCTCTGCATCGGCAGCCGGCTTTCCCAAAACATCACGGGCGGCATCCTCGATTCGTTCGCCAGCCAGGCAAAGATCGTGATGGTCGATGCCGATCCCGGCGAAATGTCCAAGTTCGATGGGCGCGGGATTGCGATCAGCCATCGGATTCACGCGAAGGCCGAACAGTTCATCCATGCCTTCCTCGAATCCGCGGCAGGGATTCCAGGCAAGGACCTGACCCCGTGGCTTCAGCGCATCGGGCATTGGCAGAAGATCTTCCCCCTGGAACCTTCGCCACGCCTCGCCACCGGCCACTCCTACGTCGACGCCTACGAGTTCCTCGATGCGCTTTCCGAGGAGCTTCCCGAAGGAGAGACCGTGTTCGTCGACACCGGCGGGAATCTCACCTGGACCTGCAACGGGCTTCGGATAAAGCGAGGACAGCGGCTATTCTCGGCCTGGAACAACACCCCGATGGGATATGCCCTCCCGGCCTCGATGGGGGCCGCCTGCGCAAACCCCGGCCAACCTGTGACCTGCATCATCGGGGACGGAGGACTTCTCCTGTGCCTTGGCGAACTGGCAACCATTGTCCGCCATCAACTGCCCGTCCGAATCCTTCTGTTCAACAATCACGGACACGGGATCCAGAAGCAGACTCTGGAGACTTGGCTCAATGGTCGCTATGAAGCTGTCCACCCGGAGTCGGGACTTGGACTTCCCGATTTCGCCAAGGTGGGAGCCGCGATGGGCTTCCGGGTCTTCACTGTGGATGCGGCCAGTTCCATGAAGGCGAGGCTTGCCGAAGCCTATGCGCATCCCGGCCCGGTCTTCTGCAACGTGGAGATCAATCCCGATCAAAAGCTGTATCCTGTTCTGCGGTTCGGTGCAGCGCTCGAAAACCAACTTCCCGCACTGCCGCAGGACCTGATCCAGCGGGAGCTGCTTGTACCCCCCTATCAACCCTCGCCAAACCAGCCAACCCGCGTTGGAACTGCAGGCGTCTAGGCCGATTTCCCATGAAGTCAGACTTCTCCTTCAACACGCTTTTCGAAGCACTTGCCGAGTCCCGCAATCTTCACCGCTGCGGTAGCCCGACTTACCAGGCCCTTCAACGAGCCGCGGCAAGCCTGCTGTCCGACTGCGGCCTCCGGGAACCTTCGCCACGCCCATTCACCTTCGGTCCGTTCGGCGAAGTCACCTTTCCCTACCATTCGATGGGGGCATGCGACACGACGAACCTGTTCGACTTGGATGAGTTGATCATCTTCGCCTTCTACTGGGCCAACCGCAGCCGCTACCGCCGAGCCATCGACATCGGGGCCAATGTCGGTCTGCATTCCCTGATCATGTCGCGATGCGGGCTGAGCGTGACCGCGTTCGAACCGGACCCCCGTCACTTCCAGTGGCTCTCGGACAACCTGCGAATCAACGCGTGCACACAGGTAAAACCCATCCAGGCCGCCGTCTCGGATCGGAATGGTGAGGTTGAATTCGTCCGGGTGCTGGGCAACACCACCGGCAGCCACATCGCCGGCGCCAAGAATCCCTACGGCGAACTCGAGCGTTTTCCGGTCCGCATCCAGAACATCGCGGAACATCTCGAAGGGGTCGACTTCATGAAGGTCGATGCCGAAGGCCACGAGGCTGAAATCCTCCTCGCGGTGCCAAAGAACGCCTGGTCGCACTGCGATTGCATGCTCGAGGTGGGCTCCGCCTCCAATGCGGACCGTCTGTTCAACCA
>CAYTWV010000820.1:0-1830 GCA_964442235.1 uncultured Myxococcales bacterium
ACACACCAAGTCACCCCACAAAACACGGCGGCAACCAGGGTCGATTCGTACTAGGCCCTGGGGTGTTACCAGGTGTTAAGGGCAGACCCTTAGATGCTTCCCGACCGCCAGGCGAAATAGCCCCAGCGCGCCACTTCCACCAGCCAGACGATCAGCGGCTTGTCCTTGGGGTACGGAGAAATGCCGGAGCCTTCCGGAACGGCCAACCCGATTCGCTCCAGGGCAGCCTTCGTGTCTGCACCTCGCAGGTGTGGGGGCGAGACATGAACAAGTGGGGTCCGGTCCAGGAAAAGCGGAATCGAGATGAAAGCCATGGGCTTGGGGCAACCCGGATAGGGCCTGCGTTCAACAAGGGGAGCACCAGGGGTGACCACGTTGGCAGGGTCATCCAGGAACTGTTTTGCTTTGCACGAGGGAACCAGCAGGACCGTCGCGCCCACCCCCGCCTTCTCAAGCGAGGCCTGCCACCCTTTCGTCGAACGACCTCGCAGCGGGCTGCGCGGGAAGTGGATCCGACCGCCTTTTATACTGGCCCCTTCGATTCCTGCGGTGGCAATCCATCGTTCCACATCGCACCTGGGACCAACGACTACAATCCAGCCATCTCTGGCCCGGGTCATTCCCGCCACCACTTTCCGGCCGGTGTCGATTTTCATCTGCCCAGAAGGCCCATTGGAGGCCTGAGCGGTCTTGCCCTCCTGGACCTCGCCCACTCGCAGGGTTTGGAGCAGCACAGCAACCCAGGTCAAATGAGTGGTAACCTGTACCCCTTCCCCCGTCCTACGTCGGTGGTAAAGCCCCAGCGAAGCGGCCATGGCGCCGGCCAGCCCCGAGCCGATATCGATAAGTGGGGTGGGCAACAGCCGTGGTTTCCCATCTTCCCCGTACGACATCTGTATCCCGGATACCGCCTGCACCACCTGTTCGAACCCCGGCCTGTCTTTCCATACTCCGACGTCGCCGTAGGCGTTAAGATGCGAGTAGACCAGTCCCGGCATTCTTTGCCAGAGGTCCTCGGGCCCAAGCCCAATTTTTCGAGCCACATCCAGGTTGCGGTAGTTGTGTATGATGGCGTCTGGTTTCAGCTCGTCCAGCAGGCTGTGCAGGTTCTGCCGCCCGGCCGGGGTATAGGATTCCAAAGCGACGGAGCGTTTCCCCGAATTGAACAACAGGTGGAACGAGAGGGCCCAGTCCAACGCACCGGCCCCCTGAATAGAGGTCACCTCTGCGCCCAGTTCGGCCATCACACGGGCAGCACAGGGGCCCGCAATGATTCGGGACAGATCCGCCACCCGAAGGCCATGGAACGGAGGGTTTGTATCCTCTGCAGTGTCGGCTGCCGGCGGAAACATGGGCGTGCGGGTCTCGTTTTCCCAGCCCATGCACACCGTTTCCATACTGACTTCGCAACGGGCCTTGATGGCCGGGGGGTGCTCGGCACAGACCACGGCCGGGCCGGGTCCCATCAGTGTTCCCATGTCCGGGTCCTGGACTCGGACCGCGTCGTTCATACCAGCCTGGATGGAATCTTCAAGCCACTCTTCAATGGTGCGGACTTTGATACAGCATAGTTCTTTGCCGAGGGTCTCCTCCCACTCGTCCGCCGTTCGCTCCAGGAAGATGGTCTCCAGTTGGCGAACGATACGCCTGGCTTCCCCAATGCTGCCTACCTGACTGGGGTCCCGCACGGTGCCGTCCGAAAGGATCGCCCGAAGCGCACGCGCATGCTCCGCCAACCCCGACTTCTCCAGCACCGTCAGCATCAGTGCATTGTGCTCGGGAAGAGTGATGTGAAGGTATGCGTAACGCCCATCCTTGCATCGCCAGGAT
>CAYTWV010000821.1:0-1828 GCA_964442235.1 uncultured Myxococcales bacterium
GATTTGAGGCCAGGCCGTTGGAAGAGAAAAGCACTGTCATGGGCGAATTTGCGTTCTTAATGATGCGCGCACCTCAATCGCAGCTGCAGTAAGGGTAGTTTTTTTGGCTCGTCCGCAGAATTCGTGGGCAAAAGTCATAGAGAAAAGCGGACTGAAGACAGTTTTGCTGTGACTGGGGGACCAGTCCCCCAGACCCCCTGGGATTTTGCGCATGGGTGCTGAAAGCAAGGTGGCCCTGCGAAGTGGGGTTGAAGGGCAAGCGGGGGCGGCAGAGCCACCCCCCACTTGCTTCCAGCCCCTGGGACGGCGCTCGGGTTGCTTCCCAGCAGAGCCCTATCCTCCGCCCAGGCCGATGGCGATTTTAGCAGACGCTGCGGTCGGAAACACCTGCGCACTGGGGGGCGTTGCTGGCAACGATATTTGGGAGGTGCTTGTCAAGTGGGGTACACCCCCGTTCAAACTCCTGGTAAGAAGCGGTTCTCAACAAGCCACATTCTTCCAGGAGCGAACGAGGATGCATTTGGAAGTTATCCTAAATCACGTCGAGCCTTTCAAGTCCTTCGTCTACAAACACACGGGTTGGGACAAATCCGATTCGGTGTGGAAAATTCGGGTCCAGGTTGAGGCGCGTGCCAACGGTCGGCCGATTTGTGCTGGCTGCGGGGAGGTTCGCCCCGGCTACGACCGGCTGCCAGAACGGACTTGGGAGTTTGTGCCCTTGTGGCAGATCCCCGTGTTGTTCGTTTACGCGCTGCGTCGGGTCAACTGTCCCGACTGCGGAGTCGGGGTCGAGCAGGTGCCTTGGAGCCAGGGGAAGCATCGGCAAACCAAAAGCTATCGTTGGTTCCTGGCCCTCTGGGCCAAGCGATTATCTTGGCAGGAGGTGGCCGAGATCTTCCATACCAGTTGGGACACCGTGTTTCGATGCGTGCGGCATGCGGTCGAGTGGGGCATCGTTCATCGGGATCTGCGCGGGGTCGAGGCGGTGGGAATCGACGAAATCCAGTACCAACGCGGGCATCGGTATCTGACCTTGGTGTACCAAGTCGACGGACAGATTCGTCGTCTTTTGTGGGTTGGTCAGAACCGGACAACGGCCACTCTGGAATCCTTCTTCGACCTGTTTGGCGACGAGATCCTGCCCACCTTGAAGTTCGTCTGCAGCGACATGTGGAAACCCTACTTGGACGTGATCCGCGTGCGGGCCGGCGACGCCCTGAACATCCTGGACCGCTACCACATCATGGCCAAGATGAACAAAGCGATTGACGAGATCCGCGCCGGGGAAGCCCGCCGCCTGAAAGCCGACGGCTACGAACCCGTCCTGACCCACTCTCGATGGTGCTTCCTGAAGCGGAAAGAAAACCTGACCTCCAAGCAGACCGTCAAGCTGCGGGAGGTCCTCCAGTACAACCTCAAGACGGTGCGTGCCTACCTGTCACGGGAAGAGTTTCAGCGTTTCTGGAGTTACCAATCGGTCCCCTGGGCCCGCAAGTTCCTTCGAGAGTGGTGTACCCGGACGATGCGGAGCGGCCTGGAGCCCATGAAGAAAGTCGCCCGTTCCTTACGAGAGCACGAGGACCTCTTGATGAACTGGTTTGAGGCCCGTGGGGAGATTTCGGCGGGCGCTGTGGAGGGATTGAACCTGAAAGCCAAACTGAGCATGAGAAAAGCTTTCGGCTTTCGCACCTTTGAAGGAATCGAAACCGCGTTGTACCATCAACTTGGGCATCTTCCCGAGCCAGAATTCACCCACAAATTCTGCTGACGAGGCAAATTTTGATTGCGCGCTGCGCGAGCGCACGCCCTCGTTCGCGGATTGCGTCCG
>CAYTWV010000822.1:0-443 GCA_964442235.1 uncultured Myxococcales bacterium
GGAAGACAAGACCCAGGCCGTCAGCCGTTTGACCCTAGAGGCGGTGGTTGTGCTTAGCGGCACCCTTCCCGAGCGGTCGGCCGAGGCGTTTGCCACGGGGCGCATTGCATCGTGGAGCCAGAAGCTGGCCAAGTTGCTGGGCTCGTTGGGTCTGGAAGCGGGAACGTACACCCTGAGGCTGACGTTCAGCACATCGGCCAGTGGGGCGGCATCGCTGGATGCGGCGGACTTGGTTGGGCAGCCCTCTAGCAGTGGCCAGAAGGTGCGCAGCGCCTTGTCCAGCGATTTGGCTGGCGCCTCGTTTGCTTCGCACGGGGGAAGCCGCTTCAAGGTGACCTTCACGCTGGTTGTCCAGTAGCCGATCCGCTCGAAATCCCTCCGCATTTGTTGACGCAATCCCCAAAACCATAAAGACTTGAGGCCACTGACGTGGAGGACGCCTC
>CAYTWV010000822.1:453-1828 GCA_964442235.1 uncultured Myxococcales bacterium
AGAGCATTCGCAAGGGCGAAATCGAGATTGATCCCTTCGACCCGGCTTGTGTGGGGCCTGGAAGTTACGACCTGGCCATTACCAACCAGTTTCGGTTCTTCAAGAAGGCCCACAAGCTGCTGGATGTGGCAGAAGCCGTGGATTACAAAGACGAAACGGTGCTTGTGGAGACCAAACCCGAAGAGCCCTTCATCCTGATGCCGGGCGAGTGTGCGCACACGATCACGGTGGAGCGGATTCGACTTCCGGGGAACATCTGCGGCTGGCTTCAGGGCCGCAGCTCGTTTGCGCGTCTGGGGTTGATGGTGCACATCACGGCAGCGTTTGTGCAGCCGGGCGTGAACAATGCCCAGGTTCTGGAGATGTTCAATGCCTCGCCCGTGCCGTTGGCGCTTAGGGCGGGGACCAAGATTTGTCAGATTATCTTCCAGCGATGTGAAGGTGGCGCCAGTTATCAGGGGCGCTATTCCAGCCAGAATCTGTAGTTTTCGCCGGAGGTCAGGGCACCGAAAACTGCACTTTAGAGCCCCGCCCAATCTTGTTGCGGGCGCAGTAGCCTCCAGGAACCTCAAGCACATATTGTGACGGTACGCCTACGGTGCGGCTCTCTTCGGACTTGGGAACGGCCTGGTGTACAATTCCGGCCACCGTTTTGTCTGCGGTGATAAAAAGCATGTCCAGGGGGATGAGGGTGTTTTTCATCCAGAAGGAGTGTTCTTCTTCTTTGTCGAACAGAAAGAGCATTCCTGCGCCATCGGGCAAATACTCTCGAAACATCAGTCCACGTTGGCGGTCCAGCCCTTCCGAGACCACTTCCGCCTGGACCGTCAGCGTTTCGCCCACTTCATTGGTCAACTGGACGGCAGTCCGAGGATGCCTGGGGGCGTAGGAATTACCGGTGCTGGGGGAGACCGAGTCCTTCACGGGTTCGTGCGACGAGCAGGCAGACAGCAGTGGCAGCAACAGCGCAACAAGAGCCAGTTCATTCATTACCGTCCTCGTCCATGGGAAGGATAGAGAGCAAATAGTTGAAGCTATTTTCCTCGAAGAACTCGGGACCGTGTCCATCCAGTTCTGCCCGTTCAAGGAAGGGGCGGGCGGCCCCGGCGTCCATCAACCAGCCCGGGTTATCGCCCAGGTTGTGGTACTCCTCGGGCTGGCCTGGAACCGCAGCCAAACCCAGGCTATGGCCCACCTCGTGGGCGACGGTGCTTCCCACCAGGTTCCCCAGGACCCGAATGGCCTCGTCCAATTCTGCCTGCCGGATTTGGTTGTCCAGGTCCTCGGGTTCCACGGGAATGCCCATCAGCTCTGGGCAAAACGGTGCAAAGACCTCATCAAAGCGGTCGGAGGCAAGGGCTTCGGCGCCCTGGCC
>CAYTWV010000823.1:0-1824 GCA_964442235.1 uncultured Myxococcales bacterium
TGCTGGCCACTTCCCATCCATCCACTGTAACCACTACGTTGCGGACGGCCCCGGTGGCAGTGCCCGTAAAGGTTACCGGGACGCCCACGGTAGCCGAACTGGGAACGGACGTTTGCACCTTGCCGGATAGGTTGGGGGAGTCACCCGTCACGACGGAAATCAGGGCGCTCACTTCGGTGAGGAGGTCGCCAAAGGCATTAAGGCCTTTCACTTTCAGGACCCGGTTCTCGCCAGGGGTGTTGAAAGTATAAACAAACGAGTAGTTTCCGGCAGCATCAACACCCATCTCCTGAATGGTGTAATTGTCAACGGTGACAACAATTTTCTTCACAGCACCCGAAGCCTTGCCGGATACAACACCCGCCTCGCCCACGCGAAACTGGCTCTGGCAAGTCAAGGTCACGGAGCCGGACTGTCCGCCGCCGAAATCTTTGTGCCAATTGACCGCCTTGATGGTGTTCCAGATGGAGAGAGGGGTGCCGGTGCCAGGCACACGCCAAAGGCTGGACTCTCGACCTGATGCGGCAAACGCAGCGTCGATTTGGCCAGCGGAAATCACGCCCTTCTCAGCGCTGATGATGTGGTGGATGGGCTTCATTGCCCCCATGTCCCGATACTCCTGCGTGCCCGCCTGGATCCAGGTTGTGGCCGTCTGCATGTACGATCCGCCCCAAACTTCCAAATATGTTTGTGGCATATGTCCGTCAACATATTTATCTATAATTTCGACATGCATATTGTGGTCTTTAGGGTTCCCCCAAGTTGTGCAGTAGAGTTTGAACCCAGACGTGGTATAGCCAGCGGAAATCGCCTCTTTTCGGGCGTTAGTGAAGGCGGAGAACAGCGATTCGAGGGCCTGGACCTTTCCATCAAACTCGATCTCGATGTCGGTCACGAACCCCTTATACCCGGTTCTTGCCGCTTCCAGCAGGGCCTTGGCCTGAGCGGATTCATTGCCGGGGTAGTTGTAGGCCCAGGCCCAGGGCTCGATGCCGCGGCTGAGGTAGGCCTGCACCAACGCCTTATCTGATATCTCCGGCCATGAAGACGGACTGTACCCACCGTCCGCCACCTTCACATAGATGCGCTTAATCCCGTACGAGGCCAGGTCGCTGGCCAGTACGTCGTGGGAGGCGTATCCCGTCCCCTCCAAGGTCCACAGCCAGATACCCAGGCTGTTTTGTCCGTTGGAGACATAGATGGTGTAAGGCACCGTGTGCTGGGTTGGGTCGGTGCTCTCCGGGGATGTGCCCGGTACATCCAGTTCGCCGGCGACGTCCTCTTCAGCCAGGGCGTCGGGTCCAGAGCCGCTATCGGGGTTGTGATTGCCCCGAACGACCTCCAGGACTTCCGAGCCACAAGCGCCGAGGGAAGCCAGAAGACAAATCGACAACAGGGTTGCACGAATGGTTGATTTCATGGTGCACATCCCCCTTCAAGCCTGCGCCGATTCTAGTCCGGAATTGCGTGGCATGACAAGCACCGCGTAAGCTGGGGATCTTGGAATCCACTGGGGGGCTGAAGCAAGAAGCCACACTGCACCTACTGCGCCCAAATCCGCCCGGGAATCCCCCACTGCTATGGCCAGCGCCAGGTGACCTTGAGCAGCAGTGACTGGAACCGCTCGACGCTGAAATCGTCGGCAGTTTCCGCCTGATAGACCAGGAAGACGTCACTTCCCGGAGCCCAGGTCCAGCGAAGCCGGCCGTTGCCCAGGAGCAATTCGTCGATTCGATTCCATCCCACAAAGAGGTCCAGGCCCAGGTCCGGCGTGAAGCCGAAGCTCAACTTGCCATTCACCACCATAGAGGCGAAGCTAGGCCG
>CAYTWV010000824.1:0-1824 GCA_964442235.1 uncultured Myxococcales bacterium
TCGACGAAGCGCAAAGAGCCAGCCGTAGTCTTGTCTGCCCCATCAACGGGGGCGAACCGGTTGCACAACTACAGTCAAATCCTGGCCGCAATATTTAGCGGACCCTGAAGGTCAGGGCGCACATCTGGGCCGGGCTCCACCACGATGAAGATTCCGTGTCTTTCTCAGGGTTCGTTGCAAATCTCCTGCACGTCTATTGGCGATTCCGGAATGTAGGCCTTGTTGCCTGTCCCATCCACGATCCAACCAACAACCCCTCCGAAAACCAGATTCCCAATTCCCCCGAGCAACATGTCGAACTTGGTATGGAGGAAGCCCTTCCTCTCACCCTTGACACATTTAACCGTTAACGGGATATCCTCACGCGAGTGCCTGACCTTGATTTTCGCCGTACCCCCTGGCATGGCGTGTTCGGAACCTTGAAGTTCAACTCTTGTCGCCCCCTGTGGATTGCCCCCGACAAACTCCACAAAACTGCTATCGCCACGGAAAATCGTGGCGCATCCCGAGCCCACAAGAACAATGACACACACAAACAGAAGTACTCTCATCGCCGCCTCCAAGACGTTGGGCACCAAGGATTGCAAGCTGGCCTGTCTCCCAGAATCCGGTCCTGCATAGGCCTGGATTCAGCTGGCTATCACTTGGCGTCGCTTGAATTACCCCTTGCCACATTGAAAGTGGGGAAGTCAAGGCAATTCACACCACTGCTTCAAGGTGTTTTGTGAGGCATGACGACCATACGATGTGCGCATGGATCTCGACGACTTCATCCAGCAGGTTGCATCTAACATCAAGCACGCCCGCTGGGCTGCGGGGCTGACGCAAGAGCAGGTAGCCGCCAGTGGGATTTCCTACAAACACTACCAGGAGATCGAGGCTGGAAGACGAGAACCCATGCTGCGCACCTTGAGACTTCTGGCTGGGGTTTTTGGAGTGAGCGTGGCTGCGCTAGTGTACGAACCGAATACTGGCACTCCCGATCCGCACGAACCAACAGACCATGATCCAGTGCGTCCTCCAAAGCGTGGCCGCAAACCCAAACCCCAAGTTAGCTTTGACCGCAGTCTCGACTAGCGGCCCGTTGGCACGCCAGAGTCTTGTGCTGTTCTGTCGGACGGCGTTGGTCCTTGGGCGGTTTACAGGACTGGGGATTGGTATGCAAATTCGTGACTATGTATCACAAAGAGTTCGCTGGCATACATTTTCGTACGTTCCGTGCCCGTGCCCCGAGGGGTTTCTGCTCCTCCGTAGTCGTCGCGGTTGAAGTCGCCGTCGCCGTCGCCGAAACTGACGTGGAGCTGGGGGAGGATTATGCCTGACACAACACGTTTGCATCATGAGGACCTTGACGCGTACAAGGCTGCTATAGAGTTCGTGGCGGTCGCTATGTCAGTGGCAAAGGGGATACCACGGGGGCATTCCGGGTTGACGGATCAGCTCAAGCGGGCCTCATGGTCTATTCCCCTAAACATTGCGGAGGGTTACGGGAAGCGGGGGTTTGAGGACCGTGGACGTTTCTATGACATTGCGAGGGGTTCGGCACACGAATGCGGCGCTATTTGGGATGTTGCGAAGGTGTCACAGATCATCTCTGATGAGGACTACCGCCGAGGGAAGGTGCTGCTCGTCCGAGTCGTATCGATGTTGGTCAAGATGAGCGGGCCAGGAGGATAGCGGGTTCGGCGACGGCGACGGCGACGTCAACCAAAAACGGCCACGAATTCGCCCTGCGATGCGATGACTCCCCGGGACTGCAACCGCATTTGCCATCAACGGGGGCGATTGACTCAGATCGCAGGCAGTGTTACACCCAACAAGTCA
>CAYTWV010000825.1:0-1818 GCA_964442235.1 uncultured Myxococcales bacterium
CCGATGATGTCCGCAGGCAGCAGGTCCGGCGTGAACTGGATTCGCTGAAACTTCGCATCGATGGCAGCGGCCATGGTCTTGACCGTCAACGTCTTGGCCAGACCCGGCACACCCTCAAGAAGGATATGGCCGCCCGTCAACATGCCGATCAAGATTCGCTCCAGCATCGGCTGCTGCCCAACCACCACTTTGCCGACCTCGGCAAGCAGCGTATCCACGAACTGGCTCTCGGCCCGAACTAGCTCATTCATCACTCGAATATCGGTCTGCATCCAAAGCCTCCCTTTCGGTCAACCGGAACGTAATAACAGGGTCTGCCGCAAAGTATTCCGAGTTGGTGCCGCGTCAAGCGCCCAGAGCTACTTCTTGGGCGTTAGGCGCGCGGAAACGGCCCCAGGCCGCCGGTGACAGGTGGTCAGTCGGGGAGGGACGAAGGGACAAGGGACGAAAAGGACAAGGGACGGAAGGGACCAGCGACGGAAGGGACGTCAAGGACGCCGCCCGTTCGATTAGGGACACCAGGGACACCAGGGACACCAGCGACGGCGGTCGCAGCAGGAGGGACAAGGGACAAGGCTGCTGTGTCCGTCCCCAGCGGGGAAGAGGAGCGGAGAAGGGGCCGGCGGCCCCTTCTCCGCTGGTGCAATTCGGCGATAGCCATAGGTTAAATATACGGGGGTCCGGGGGCGACCGGTCGCCCCCGCCGTGCCCGGCAGCGGTGTGGGGAACGCCACCAATTCTGTGCCGTGGAATTCCCTCTCCCGTCCCCGGGAGAGGGCAGGGTGAGGGGCCGGGCCCGGCAGCGGTCCGGGCCAGGCAGCGCTAACTGGCTTGCGTGGGACCGCTGCCTTTGTCCCTGCCGTCCCTCTCGCGTCTGTCCCTGCCCGCCTGGCTGGCCCCCACTGAGGCAGCGCGTCCCCTTTGCTCCTCACCACTGTTCCCCGTTTCGGAACGGCACCCTTAAAACACGATCTTGACGCAACAAGCCAATACTATATAGAATAGTTCAGGATCTGCGTTCCAAATGGGGAGTAGCTAGTGCAGCCGAGACTTAACTCGTGATTCGAGTTGGAAATACGTTGAGAACGCGGAAACCCGATTCGGAGGGATGCGATCGGTTGCCAGTAAAGGCACTTCGACGGTGGTGGGCATATCGACTAGGCCTTGGGCGAAGGGAGGTGGCAGATGTGGCGAATGAAGGCAATAATGAAGGCAATTCGGTATTTGGCACTGGCTTTGATTGTCGCAGTGCCGTGCTTTGGCTGTGCCAGCGCACCGACAACGCCCGTGGACTCAACCGGGGAATCATTAGCGGCTGATGTCCCGGACGGTGACCACGCCAGCGATGTGACGGACGACCTTGGCAACCCAGACGGCTCTTCGCCCGACATGGGCTGCGTACCGGATTGCCCTCCAGGGGCCTGCGGGGTGGACGGATGTGGGGGGTACTGCATGATATGTGCAGTACCCTCGCCGAAATTCCACTCCGATGACCCCTGGTTTGCCGTTCACTACACCTTCTGCGACGAGGTGACTCGGACCTGCATGCCTCCTGTTGCTGACTGTTCTGATGGTTGGTGCCGCATTCCCGCCGGAAGCTTCATGATGGGAGCGTCGGACGGCTGTGCTCCGGACCCGTATATTGCAGATGATCGAGGAGTGACCCGGGTAGCGGTACTGACCCGACCCTTTCGCATCATGCAAACGGAAGTTACGATCCAGCAATGGTTGGCCGTAATGGGCGACGTGATAAGCGCACCCCCGTTGCATATGGACTGCGGTCCGACCTGCCCGATTTCGTGCATTTCGGGTTGGGAC
>CAYTWV010000826.1:0-220 GCA_964442235.1 uncultured Myxococcales bacterium
AGAAGCGAACGCCGGCGGGGCCCTTTGTGACTCGATAGGACTTGGTATAGATCTGGTCTTGGGCCAACTGATCCCCCGAAGCAACCAAATCCCCGTCGTCGGCCATGAACTTTGCAGAGAGTCCCAACTTGTTGCTGCATGTGGCGTCCGACTCCATGACAACCACCTGCTGCGTGTCAAAACCCGAAATGCGATTCAGGTCCAATGTGAACAGAACGTC
>CAYTWV010000826.1:230-1815 GCA_964442235.1 uncultured Myxococcales bacterium
CCCAGCGGGGCGGGGAACTGGAATCCGGGAATGGCCGTGACTCGCACCGTGTCCCAGGCTGTTTCCCCCTGGGCATTCTGGGCCACCACCCGCACCACCGTCGTTCGAACCTCATACGTTTCGCCCATCAACTCGGGGGCTTTCAAATCCAGTGGAGGAGCGCTGAAAAAATAGACCGGCCCCGAACCCTCGGCCGGCAAAGCGATGTCGTGCCGCTGGCCACTTTCGGTTTCCACGTACAGCGACGTCCACTCTCCCCACACGACCCCGGCGATCGCGACTGTGGAGGCCGGTGCCCCGGACAACGAGCCCGTACTGACCGCAAAATTTGTCTCCGCAGACGGGTTAAGGATCTTAACAGCCAGGGCAGCGGGGCTGACGAACTCGACCCCAGAAGCGTCGGGCAATTCGCCCAGATCAGGGAACGTGATGTCCAGTTCCGAATCGGAAGCCCCGTCTTGGACCGCAACATCCACTTCCACAACGTCGGTCACATACGGTGCCGGCTCGGAACTGCATGCGGCCAACAGAACCATCCCTGTGGCAAAAATCCCCAGCGCTCGGTTGCCCACGACTGCCCCCACCCGTGAAGTTCACAACGTAGACAAAGGTCGCATCGCCACCCCGGGCTGTCAAGCCCGTAGCGGCACAGAAGCAGTGCAGTTGCATTCACTCTGCGTGCCCCAAGGTACGGTGCGTGTCAGTCTTTCGAGGCTGCGACGCGTTGACGGGGTGTGGGGTGGTGTGCATACTGGCAGGGCAAGGCGAGCCAAGGGTCCAAGGACTTGCTGGGGCATTGGGGTGAGGTACGGCATGGGTCAAGGGTTCGAACAGTTTGGCGTGGGTCCCGACGGCGGGCTTCCAGACGGTATGGTGCTGTCGGTTCCGTGGAACCATGACCGAATTCTGCTTGAGGCCCTGGAGAGTCGTGCGGGGCGATTTGAGCGTTTGTATGCGCCGTTTTTTCCCAGCGTGGCGCCCTCGTGCCGAGCGTGGGCGGGCCCGGCCACGTTGGAAGGCTACCATCAGGAATTGGATGCCGTTTGTGACTCGTTGCGGCGATGGGATGCCGGACTGACACTTGTGGCCAATGTGCCCCGATGGCCGGTGAACCAGGATGCGTTGATCGCCGAAGCCTTTCGATTTGCCGAACGAGCACCGCGGGTCCGTGTGGTCTTTGCCGACCTTGCCATCGCAAGCAAAGTGGCCCCACTTCTGCCCGGGATCGGAATCGGAGTCTCTACCACGGCCAATGTCGAATCGGCCCACGAAGCGGCCCTGTGGAAAGAATTTGCCGGTGCCAGCGTGGTCACGGTGGCGCGTCATGTAAACAGGGATATGTCAGTCCTGAAGGCCATTCGTGGGGTCGGTGTAGAGTTAAGTGTGGTCTCTTACGATGTCTGCATTCCTTCGTGCCCCTTCTCGGGCTACCACTTTCAAAGTGTTCCTCAGGCTGGCGGAGAGGAACCTCTCTTTCGCCACCAGTATCGTGACGGCTGCCATCCAGTTTCGGACCGTTTGCGCCGAGAACGGCCGCACCTGCTGGCCATCAAAGAGATTCTTCCGGCTCACCTTCGCCACTCTG
>CAYTWV010000827.1:0-1809 GCA_964442235.1 uncultured Myxococcales bacterium
TTGGCCACACCGAAAATCGATGTTGAAGTGGCGCATTTCGAACGCCCAGAGCGGCGCCGTGCGCGACAAGCGGATCCTGAACATGCAAATGCCGTGGAGCGAGCGCTCGAGGGCGACTCGAAGCGTCACCTTTCCTGCCGCCGGGTTCGCGTAGTCCGCAGGGACCTCTATAAACGCGCACAGGACGCCGGCCCCAGGAGGGGGGTAAGCCCCAGAGAAGTCCGACGAGTTGCATTGAGCCCAGGAAGGCTCAACCTGTACAAACACGTCATCAAACCAGTCGCCCGAAGCGTCTCCTGCTGTATCGGCGGAGGCCTCGTCAGATGTGTCGCCAATCGTCTCGGGAAACTCGGCTCCGTCGCCAGCCTGATCGAGAACCTCGTCCGGCGGCTGGGTATCGGCAGCGTCCGTGGGCATCAAGTCAGCAGAGGATGGAGTATCCTCCGAGGAATCCGGGGAACCGAAATCCTCAGAGGCGTCCGACGCGGCATCCGCCACTGACGAAGCCGACTTCCCGCCGCAACCGGCGACACCAAGAGCAAGAACCAGCAGCCAACCGTTTTTCATTAAGCCCCCCAGAATGGCCCAGAGTTACAGCATGAAACGTAGGGTTGGTCAAGGCTTTGCCTCCTTATCCTTCCAGAACCCGGCGCTGCGGCAAAAAGGAGGCACATCGCACGAGTTCTGGCATGGGAAAGAGTGCCACTGAAGGGCTTGATGCACTGCTTTGGGGCGCTGGGTGCCGTGACTCAGGCCAGATTGGTATTTGCGGATAACGGAGGCAGGCCAGATTGGTTTGGTGGACGGCGACGCCTCACCCCACCCGGTCACGTACCCATCGTCCTAGGTCGTGGATGGGGATCTGGCGCACACGAGTTCCGCCAACAAGCATCTCGGCGTTGCCCAGAGGAACGGCTACGATGAACTCTTCAGGCATGTAGGCTTCGATAAAACTGTGCATACTTCTTGTGATACGAAGTTCTTCCGTTGATGCTTTGACCTCGATGGGCAGCACTTTGCCGTCGTGATGGATGAGGAAATCGACTTCGGCTCCCGCTTTGCTTCGCCAAAAGCGGATTTCGTGCAGTATTGGATTGATGTTTTTCGCCAATTCGGAGAATACGAGGTTTTCCAGCAAGGCTCCCCGGTCGGGCCTGGTATCCATGGCCGAGAACCCACCGGACAACCGGTTCCGGAACCCATTGTCCAGGAAGTAGACTTTGGATGCGCCGGTGATTTCCGTGCGCTTGCCTCCGACAAAGGGCCGAACGAGGCGAACCATATGGGTGTCCTCGAGGATTTGCAGGTAGTCTCGCACGGCATCCCGGCTCACCCCGCATAATGACGCCCATTCGCTGAAGTTGCAGATCGATCCCACCTGCCCCGCTGCCAGTTCCAACAGGGTCCGGAAGGCTCGAATGTGCTGGATTCTGAACCGGTCCGACGCATCCCTAAGTACAAAGGACTCCAATAAACGAGCCAGTTCCTGGTCCCGATGCGCCGAAGCCCGCACGGAGGGATACCCACCGTAACAAGCAAGATCCTCCATGAGCAGCCTCTGCCCTTGCACCCTCCCCAAAGCCGGCAACTCCCCAAGGGGCGCGGCCAACTCTTCGATGGAAAAGGGCAGAAGAAGGTGGCGCCTGGCTCTTCCCGCCAGGCTCTCTCGGGTCTTGGACTCCAGGTGGAAGGAGGAACTCCCGGTGACCAGCACTGCCAGACCGCTCTTGCGGTCGTGCACACCTTTCAAGAAAAGGCCAGCCTCTGCAAGATGTTGTGCCTCCTCCAGGAAGACCGCATTCCCACCAG
>CAYTWV010000828.1:0-1784 GCA_964442235.1 uncultured Myxococcales bacterium
CGACCGTCAGGGAGTGGGCAACAGCACGTCCGTGGCACCAACACACCAACGTGGCGCACACCCACCGTTCTGGCCGGCGAACGCCCGCTGGGCAAGGCAGGGCGCAGGACGGCGGCCCCTCGACTTCGCTCCCCTCGAAGGGCCTGAGGGGCCCCCTCGGGGCCATCGAAGGCGGGCCAGGCGGAGGCGTGCTTTGCACGTCGAGCACGCCGTCCAAGGCCTAACGCAGCTCAGTGGGATGATCGACGGTCAGAACCCGGAGACCACGCCGACGGTGGCGCGATGCCCGTCCTCTTCGCCCGCGTCCTCCAATATATATGTGTACTCGCCCACAAGTCTGGCATTGCGGCCAAGCAGCCACGAAGCCGAAAGGGTCGCAGCCTGATAGGCCAGCGGGTCCACGCCCCCCTCGTTTTCCAGGTCCGATGCGAACCAGTTATAAAGGGCAGTCAGTGCAAATCGCCCCTGGTCGTACCCCGGCAGCCAGATGGCTTCGACCATCAGGCCGTGACTGGTCACATCCTGACTTGCTTCCAGGAACATCGGATTGGAGTCCATGCGCCGAAGGAACAGGGCGTTGATTTCGAAGACTTCAAGCTGCAGCGAGGCATCACATCCGGCGTAAATGATCTCGTTGTCTCGTTTGGGCAGCGTACTAAGGGACCCCAGGCCACCAAGGCCACTGGCCGCTTGGGAAAGCCCTTCCGCAGGTGCGGCGGTTCCAAGGGTTCCGCCCAAGGTCGCTGCAGCAGCGGCACGGCCCTCTTCTTTTCCATAATAGGCAAACGCCCCAATCGATAAGGCGCCCAATCCCTGATTCGCCCGGAAAAAGGCGGACTTGTAGTCGTCCAGGTCAAACGCATCGCCGGCCGTTCCAATGCCGTTTCCGTTCAGAAGCATGGCGACCAGGTCCAGACCGAAATTAAAGCCCGTGTCCAGAACGATGCCGCGGTCATAGGTCAAGTTGCCGGCGGATTGGCCGGGCTTGCGCTTGTACACCATGTAGCTTTCTCGGGTCAGCCGGGTCTCCGACTTGTACAAGGGGTCATTTACGGCAAACTGCCCCACGGTCAGGTTCAGACCCGACCCGAACATGTCACGAAAATAGAGCAGGGCATCTTCAATGCCTGCAATCTCTCCCTTCTCGCTAAAGAAGAAATAGAAGTAGTACGAGATGCTCTCGGTTACCGGGCCGCCCGATATGATCTTGAGCAGGTACGGCACATTCAGGTCATTGTTTGGTGTTCCGCCATGGTCATAGGTGCCAAACAGGTCCATACGCATGCCGATGGGGAAATCCCGGGTCAGGGTCAGCAGGTCATCGCCCGTGTTGATGGTCGCTCGTGGCGGTTCGCCTTCGGGCAATCGGTATCCTGCGCCGATGAAGTCAAATCCATAGGGCTTCAACTTGGGAAACGGGGCGTGGCAGACGGTGCAACTAAGGCTGTACTTCCGGGCGAACCCGGGCATGCCTGCGCCGTCGCCGGGGTTGATCGAGAGTATGGTTGCTACGATGGCCAACAGGACCAGGGCGCCAAGTGCTTTCATCGGTTCCTCCCTACGAGCGTGATTCTGCAACGCTGGCTTGTCGAAGCCAGCATCGGTGTTATGGCAAAACCTCGATTACGGTAGCGCCCACATTGATCATCCGGTCCCGGGATTCGTCTTCGGGGACCTTCAGGAACTGCGCCACGGGCCTGACCAGCAGTTGATAGCTCAACGTGGCCTGCACGGTCAGGGGGCCTGGAGGCAGCGTGTCGGGCAGAACCCAGGTGTAGGTCTCG
>CAYTWV010000829.1:0-1781 GCA_964442235.1 uncultured Myxococcales bacterium
GGGCTATTAAGCCAGATGGACCCGATGGCGAATCACGTTAGCGCGGCGACTCCGGGCACGGGGCCCGCTTTCCATCTCTTGGTGGCCCGACGATGGATTCCCAGGCTGGCCCCGGATCTGGTTGTCATGCACCTCTGTGTTGAGAACGACACCGAGGATTTTGGCCGCGGCTGGCCCTGTTGCGGCGGGCTTCCCTTGCTGGTTCGAACTGCCCAGGGCCCCGAAGCGCGATGCCAGACCTCGACGCAGCGCAGTGCCACGGGAAGTCGGTTGGGAGAGGCTGTTCACGCCAGCCGACCCCCTTATGTATTGGCGGTGGCTTCCCAGTATTCGGAGTTTGCCCGGCACCTGCTTGGGGCCGTGATGCGGGTTTCGCAGCAGCCGTCAGGCGTGGAGGCGGGGGACGGTTATCCGCGAACCAAAGCCAGTTTGATTCTGGCCATTGAGACGCTTCGCAACGATTTGGCGAAAAGCGCTATCCCCTTGGTGGTGGTTCTGGCGCCCAATCGTAAGGCCCTGGATCCAAACTCTCCCTACGCGGAGGGAAGTCGGGAAACCCTCCGGGTAATCCAGGAGCGGCTTGAAGAACTGGCCATTCCGGTGTTGAATGCGCATCCACTGTTCCTTCGTGCGGCGGAAGTTCAGCCGGTTGGGGACTTCTTTTTGGATGCGGTGCCTTTTGACATTCATCTTAACCAGGCGGGTCATCGGCTGGAAGCGCAGTGGTTGTTTGGCGAGTTGCAGCGCATGACCCAGGCCACGAGCGCCGCGCCGTAACCCCAAGGGGAGCATTTATGGCCCCCGGCGGAGAGATCATGGGACACACGACGTTGAGCTATTTGGGCATATCCGCAATCCAGCGTACGCGGATGGCGACGTTATTGCTGGGTTTGCTGCTTGCCAGTTTCCTTGGCGGTTGTGCCACCACGGGTGCGGACCGAGTCGATCTGGCGGTGAAGAAACTGAATCAGTCCCAATTGCTTGAGCGGTTGGAGCAGTTATCCCAGTCCGCCGACCAGTTGATGGCCGTCAAAGAGGTCTTCGATAACGCCGAGCAGGTGGCGTCCATGGTCAAGACCCTGGGGGCCAGCATGGGGGGCGATGTGCTCGAGTTTGTGCTCTCCAAAGTAGGGGCGCTGAAAGTGGCGTGGGAGATGTTGGATTCGCTGGAAGTGATGAAGCAGTTCTGGCGCACCATGGATGAACTTCGGACCATGCCCCGTTCGTTGCGGGCCGCAGTGCAGGCGGCCCAACGTGATCCTTCGGAGGTCAATCTCGCTCGTTTTGACGAGGCGTGCCAGGCCGCAACCACCACCCTCCAGCGTGCCAAACAGGTCGCCGGTACCTTGAAGGCCTGGACTCGGGCCGCCAACGTGGCGTTGGCATTGGCCCAAGGCGAAATCGAGAGCTTGGGCCGCCAGTTGGATTTCTGGGGTTCGTCGCTGCTGATCGAAGGAGCCCAGAAACTGGTCCGCACCATGGGAGGCAAGGCGGTGGCCGCTGCCGTGGCCGAACTTCAGGTTCTGGAAGAGCAACTTGAATCGGACCTTCGTGTGCTGAAAGAAGTCCGCCTGGCGTTGAAGAGCGACAAATAGGTTCCATTCCTTTCGTGGCCAGCCGTTCACCTATTGGTTGTGGTCCTTACACCCCGAGGCAAGCCCACACTGCTGCCGATGGGCGTGTTTTGGGTCGATATTGCTGGACTGAATTCGGTGAATGCTGTAACGTTTTCGCTCGGTTCCGCGCACAAGATCGTAGGGCAATTTCAGTTTGGGCGAGTG
>CAYTWV010000830.1:0-1771 GCA_964442235.1 uncultured Myxococcales bacterium
GGGCCGACGGCCCGGGGTCACCCCCCAACGTGCCGTTGGGGGGTGGCTGCCTCCGCAAGGTCGTCAAGTAGCGCGTCGGAGAGAGAGGCCCCCCGTGGCGTAGCCCGGGGGGCGCGTACCGTCGCACGGCCAGTGCGACGGTACGCGGGGGGCGGGCCCGTCACGCCGAAGCCTTGGCGAAGGCGGGATGGGCCGCGGTCACCCCTATGTGGGCGCGTCGTAAAGGCGCATGGGCTGCCGTTGCCACCGTCGCAGCCCACTCGGCCACGCTGCCGTTCGCAACCCATCTTCCTTGCATCGCCCATAGGGCGGTCGTAACATCGACGGTTCCCTGCAACGCTGTGGAGGATGAGTCATGGGAGCGACCCAACTGGTACGGATGTCACGCCTTGCGCTGGTTGTGGCGGTGGTGAGCTTGTGGGGGTGCGCCCAGGACTCCAAGAGCGGCAAGAGCCCCGACCCCGACAAAGATATTGTGTCCAACGCCGACACCGGTTTTGAGCCGGATCAACAGATTCCCGTCGACGACATCCAGGACAAGGATCTGATAAAAACGGACGTGCCCGAACAAGACCTGGGCCCCGTGGAGTGCGGCTACGACTGGGAATGTGAGGACAACAACGTGTGCACGACCGACACCTGCGGCCCTCAAGGCACGTGTATCCATCCGGCAGCCCCGGGGCCGTGTGATGATGGAGAAACGTGTACCGCCAATGATTCGTGCAGCGAAGGGAAGTGTGTGGGCACGGCCCAGCAGTGTGACGATGGCAATGAGTGTACTGTGGACGGATGCAAGAAAGGCGAGTGTACTCATAAGGCCCTGGCAGAATCCCAGTGTGACCTGGAAATCCTGTTTCAGTCGCCGGCCATGGGGGCCCATCTGGTGGGTTCCGGGGCCGTTCAGCTTGCGGGCAAGGTGATTTCTCCGGCGGCCCCCCTGACGTCGTTTGTGGTAGCCGGCTTTAACGTCACACCCGATGCCGACGGAAGCTTCAAGGCAGCGCTGTTTCCCAAAGTTGGGGTGAATATCGCCGAGGCCCAGGCCAAGGATGCGTTGGGACGAACGGCCAAGGCACACCGCTCGTTTATGGTGGCCGGCACCTTCCATCCGCCGGGCACTTCCGACGATCCCACCTTGCTGACCGTGGGCAACGGCGCAGCGCAGGCGTGGCTTCGTCAGGATGTTCTGGATGATGACAACGTGGGCGATTTGGACGATCTGGCTTCGCTGGCCTGGCTGATCCTGAAAACGATGGACCTGAACACCATGATTCCGCACCCTCTGCTGGCCGGAGGGTCCGGCTTGGATGTGGCCTGGTGCGAGTGGGTCGTGGACGTCACGGGCATCCATTACACCATGGGAGACGTGGACCTGGACGCCGTGGAAGGCGGCATGGTCCTGAATGCCTCGATTAACAATTTCTCGGCGAATGTCTCGGCCGAGGCCGACTGGTGTCCCGATGCCAAAGGAACGATTTACGCTTCGGAATTGGCCGTTCAGGCCACGATTCTGGGGTCGGCCTTGGGGGGCTGCAAGGTCTCGCTTACGTTGGCCAGTTCCAATGTGGAAATTTACGGCCTTGAGGTCGACTTGACCGGCGGGTTTGCGTCGTTGTTCGATTGGCTGGTGAACTGGTTTTCCGAGGACTTGACCGCAACCATCGAAGAGAAAGTCGAAGGGTGGTTTGCAACGGCTTTTGTGGACAAGGTGGGTGGGATGCTGGCCGATTTTACGGACTATACCACCCAGTTTGTGGTGCCAGCGGTGTTG
>CAYTWV010000831.1:0-1770 GCA_964442235.1 uncultured Myxococcales bacterium
GAGGACAGTCAAGTGTTTATGGCGGTCCTCCCCTGTCTTTAGGTAGCCCAATCTCTGCGGACGCGGGCCAGAGGAACTTGGGCGCGCCCTTCGCCAGGGTCTTGACAGAGTGTAGCCCTGTGGCTACAGTAGCTCCATGATTGAGGTGCGAAAGACAGACGTGTTCGCCAAGTGGCTTGATGCCTTGCCGGACGCTGTTGGAAGGGCTCGTGTCATGGCGAGAATCGGTCGTCTGGCCATGGGAAACCCCGGGGACGTCAAGCCAGTGGGTGAGGGCGTGTCAGAATTGCGGATCGACTCTGGCCCCGGGTACCGAGTGTACTATGTGCAGCGAGGGCTGGAATTTGTGATTCTGTTGGCCGGAGGCGACAAAGGAACCCAGGCCCGGGACATCAGAACGGCCCAACGTCTGGCCAAAAACCTGTAGGAGGTTGTGACAATGAAAACAAAGACAACTCGATACGATGTTGCAGAGCATCTTCGTACACCAAAGGAAATGGCAGCATACCTTGAGGCTTGTATGGAAGAGGCCGATGGAGATGCAGCCTTCATTGCAAAGGCCCTGGGGGATATTGCACGGGCGAAAGGAATGTCACAGGTTGCGCGTGACGCCGGCCTGTCTCGTGAGAGCTTGTACAAGGCTTTATCGGGAGACCGAGCACCGGGATTCGATACCATTTTGAAGGTCATTAAGGCCCTTGGCCTGGAGTTGCACGCCGACGTGTCTGTGGTGTCCGGTCCTGAACCGCAGCCCAGCGCCCCGGCGAGCAGCCCGGTGGCATAGCAGGCCCTGAGCAGGATCGACCATGACCATGGACAATACTGGACCGATTCTCGATGGCTTGCTGGGGCCACAACAGGCCAATCACTGACATTCCCCCCGAGGATTCTCCATCTCAGTTTTCCGTACATCCGTCGCTCTGGGGACCCTTTCTGCGAGGGCGCCGCTCTCCAGCCGCAGCCTCTGAACGTCGGCCGGCAGGCCTTGACGCATCTGCTGCAGCTCCGCCCTGCGGGCCGCAATGCGCTCCTGCATAGCGAGCGTGACCTCTTCCCCGAGCTTGGCCGTGCGAATGGCATCCCGGATCTTCTCGACCACGAATCCCTCAATGGCGTCGGCGGGCAGTGGCATCGTGCTGCAGGCCCCCGCACCCTGCTGGTCTCGGGTGACACAGCGGTAGTACCGGTAGACCCGGCCGTTCTTCCGGTTCGACGCCGGCGTCATGGCCGCGCCGCACGCAGCGCAGCGGAGGATCCCACGCAATACAAAGGCGGGGTTGCGCTGCACGTCTCGACTGGTGACGTTGCGGGAGTCCAGGAGGGCCTGCACTCGGTCGTATACGTCACGGTCGATGATGGCGTCGTGCTCGCCCTTGAAGAGTTCCTGGCCAATAGACGTGTACCCGGCGTAGAGAGGGTTCCGAAGCAAGCACAGGACTGTGCCTTCGTTCCACGACTTGGCCCCACGGGGGTTTCCGTCGGCGGTCTTCCGCCGTTTGGTGGTGTGACTCCGGGCGTTCAGCAACTGGGCCACGGTCAGCACCGAGCGGTGCTCCAGGTACAATTCGAATGCCTCCCGAACCAATGCCGCCTCCACCGCATTGAGAACCAGTTTGTGTTCACTCACGTCGTACCCAATCGGGACAGTCCCCCCCGGGCCCGACTGCGCTACGGCATCATCGCCGGGCTGCTGTCGAGCCCGGTGGAGCCGGGAGACGACATCCTTGCGACCATACGGGAATGCGGTTTGCAGCTGATTGACACGCTGGC
>CAYTWV010000832.1:0-1766 GCA_964442235.1 uncultured Myxococcales bacterium
TCAGAGGCGTTGCTTTCGGGCGGGGCGGGCATGCTGATTGGCCTGGGTGCCAGCGTGGCCCTTTGGGACCGGTTGGACGTCGATGCGGGAACCGCCGAACTGGCCACGGGCCTGGCTACCTATACGACCTATTTTATGACCTTGGCGAACTTCTTTTTCGCCGGTCCCGAGGCGTACAGCCAGTATGAAACCCTTGCTACCCTTGCCATGCTTGTTCCCGCCAATGCTGCCTTTGTGGGCGGCTTTTTCCTGGGCGACAAACTTCGCTGGCCGGCTGGCGACATCCGCCTGATCGAATTGGGTGGGGCACTGGGAACGCTGGTCGGCGGTGCGCTGCTGGCGACCTTCACGCCCGAAGGGGATGGAGATACGGTGGCCAGGAAGGTCACGGGCACTCTGTTCCTGACCACCGTGGCCGGACTTGGTGGAGCTGCGATGATTCTGCGACCTTGGGAAAAGAGTGTATCGGCCAAGGCCCAGCGGCGCGCGTCGGGGCTTAACGGACTGGTCACCTTTGATGGCGAAGAGTGGAATATGGGTGCCCCGCTCCCCACGATTTTGCCCAGGGATGTTGATGGCCGCACAGGGATTGGGCTGGAAGTCCCCGTTCTCTCGATTCGTTTGTAGTCATCGCCCCTGCCGGGCGGTCAATTGCCCAACAAGAAATAAGTGGTGAATCCGCCGGGCTCCTGGAAACCATGGGCCACTCCCAACGCCAGGGTGAACGAGCGATAATAGGCCAGATCGACGGTCAGTTTCAGTTCGCCGCCCACTCCCCACACAAATTCGCCCAACTCGAAGGTGTCGAACGCCCCGGCCCCATTGCCAAAGACCTCCACATAAAGGTCTTTAAAGAATACGGGAAGAGTATATAGGCCCCGGCGAATATACAACAATGGAAAAGTGTATTGAGCAACCAGGAAGTGGTATTGAGAGCCGCGTAGGGCGTATGATGGATATCCACGCAGATAGAGGCCCGAGATGGTGCTCTGGCCCGACATAAGCTCTCCCACAACGTCCTGGTCCGGGTACCCTCCCACGGTGAAGGTTTTCATGAAGGCCTCTCGGCCCTCGGCGTAACCGCCGGCATAGTGGGTCATCAAGACGTGCCCCGACAGCCAGGGCATCGGTGTGTATCGGGTTACCTTCAATCTGGCGTGCCACTCGGTCCAGTTGCTTCCCAGCGGTGGGGCCGAGAGGCGGACTTCGCCCCCAATGCGGGTGCCACGTTCCGACGCCACGGACCAGGCATAGGACTCGGTATCGTCATAGACCAACTCGAGATAGGCCGTGGCCAGATTGCCTTCCAACGGCACATAAGGTTCGATGGAACCGGGGTCGTATTCGAAGGGCCGCTTCACCTCGCCTCGAAACCGTTCAAAGGCGTATCCAAAGGACATGGAAAGATCGCCCTCGGTGTCGGGAAACGGCAGCGTCAGCCCCAGAGAGGTATAGAGGTCGTTCTCGTAGTAGTCGGTCCAGTCGTCGGAGATTCGGGCCAGGTAGGTGTTCTTATAAAATCCCGCAAACGCAGTGATGCTGGGGAAGAGCCCCAGCCAGGTGGCGGTCACGCTGGCCGCAAGTTTGGTCCCCTCGATGTCGAAATTGCCGGCCGCACTCCAGTTCCATAATCCCACCGGGTCAGAGCCCATCACATCGACGGCCATGTTGGCGGTATCCAGCGTCCCGGTCAGGAAACTGGGGTTCCACGCCCGAGGATAAAGGTGTCGCCACGGGGCGTAGGGTTCCGGCGACGAGGCTTCGGG
>CAYTWV010000833.1:0-1757 GCA_964442235.1 uncultured Myxococcales bacterium
AAAGCGCACACTAGGGGTCGCAGGCCCGACTATTTCGACAGCCCCTCACTGTCGTGGCACGCACACACCGGGCCACGCACACACCGGGCCACGGATGCCGATTGCTACTAGCTCCGGTTTTCGATTGCGGATTACGGATTGTGCTTATCGTGCCAGCAGAGGCCCTTTGGCGACTTTCTCTTGAAGTTTGATCAGGCCGTCGATGACCTGTTCGGGCCGGGGCGGGCAACCGGGCACATAGACGTCGACGGGGATGATGTGGTCGATGCCGGGAACCGTCGCATAGTTGTCGTAGAAACCGCCTGAACTGGCGCAAGCCCCAAAGGCCATGACCCACTTGGGATCGGCCATCTGGTCATAAACCATGCGAAGAATGGGACTGTTCTTGAAGTTGACCGTTCCCACCACAATCAGCAGGTCTGCCTGACGAGGAGAAAACCGGGGAATCTCCGCCCCGAATCGGGCCATGTCGAAGTGGGAGCCCATCACCGACATGTACTCCATGGCACAGCACGCCGTCACGAACGGATACTGGAAGAAGGAGTACTTGCGTGCCCAGCCCGCAAACTCGGCCAGCTTTGTTGTCACATACCCTTCTTCCGCCATGCTCTCCTCCTAGACTGCCCGGCCCACAGGAACGACCCGGACATACATCACGTTCTAATCGAGTCTCAACCCCGCCATTCCTATCGGCCCGGTAGGTTCTTGTCAATCACCCTTGCCATGCCGTCGGCCGTGCGGGCCGCCCCGGCGTACTTGCGACCGTTGATGAACAGGGTAGGGGTTCCACGCACTCCGGCCTTTCGGGCCTCGTCCATGTCCCTCTCCGCTGCGGCTTTGTGGGCTTCGGAATCCAGTTCCTTGCGAAGGGTATCCGTGTCCAACCCCACTTGTCCCGCCAGTTCCACGATGCGATCGGGATTCAGTTCTTTATAGTTGGCGAACAACAAGTCATGCAGCTCCCAGAATTTGCCCGCCTTAAACGCTGCCACGGTGGCCTGAGCGGCCCGCTGAGCATGATCGTGCATGGGCAGGGGGAACTGTTTGAAATAGAGCTTGGCCCGGCCCGGATACCGTTTCAGCAATTCGTCCAGGGGTTCCCCGAACTTGGCGCAGAAGGGGCACTGGAAGTCCGAAAAGAGGACCAACTCCAGCGAGCCGTCTCCCTGGCCTTTAGAGGGGGCCTGGGTCAAATCGAACGTATTGACCTGCTCCTCTAGATCCTTCTGGACCTTGCCCTTGGCGATTCGTTCGGCATAGACGTCGACCACCCCTTTGGCGCGCAGCTCTTTGGCAGTAGCGAACTCTTCGTCAATCAGCGGGGCCAACTCGGCCAGACTTCGGCCTTCCGTGGGGCGCCCGTTGATGAACAGGGTAGGGGTCCCCTCCACGGCAACAGCCTCCGCCTCGGCGATGTGCCGGTCGATCATCGCCGCAAACTTCTTTCCGTCGACGTCTTGGGCCAACGCCGTTGCGTCCAGGCCCAGCTCCGAGGCCGCCTTCAGGATGCCCTCGCGGGTCAAACCAGGCTGATTGGTGAACATCCAGTCATGCAGTTGCCACCCTTTGCCTGCCGCCGCTGCTGCCTGAAACAACTCGGAAGCTACCCGGGCCTGGGCGTGGAACGACAGGGGAAAGTGCTTCAGCACAAACCGGATATCCTGGGGATATTTTTCAAGTACCGACTGGATCGTCGCCGTCATCTGCCGGCAATAGGGGCACTGGAAGTCACAAAACAGGGTCAACGTCACTGCTGC
>CAYTWV010000834.1:0-1753 GCA_964442235.1 uncultured Myxococcales bacterium
GGCCACCTCGCGAAGCTGTTCCCTAAGCTGCAACATCTGAGTATTGGCCATCCACAGCCCGGGGCGAGACAAGAACTGCAAACGATAAGAGCCTTGTTTATTTCTGCGCATGGAATGCCTCCTTGTGACGGTCTGCAGCACAAAGGCTGACGACCTGTTCCTGGCACCACGACCACGCCTGTTGGCGCAGCCGTTCGGAATCGGACTCCATCAGAGATGGGCCGAAGAGAAGCTGTACGGAATGGTTGGAATTGCGAAACACCCTGAAGAAGTGGGCCACAAAGGTGTCGTCACCGACCCAGGCCATGGCCGGTTCCGCATAATGCAGAGCCACGGGCACCACGGGCACACCCAGGTTCGCTGCGACCTCGAAGATGCCCTTTTTGAAAGGCAGAACCTGGGCCTGGTCGCTGGACGTACCCTCCGGAAAGACCACCACCGAAACGCCCTGTTTCAGCAGCCTGGCGACGGACTCACGGGCAGCATGCCTGCTGTTTCGGTCGTCTCGGCGCACGAAGCAGGTCCCGGCTGTGGCCGCCGCCTGGCCCAACAGAGGCCACGACGATACTTGGGATTTCGCCAGGAAACTGCACGGCAGGGCCGAAGCGACCACGATGACATCCGTATAGGAGCGATGATTGGGGACATACAGGGCCGGTCCCTGGGGAATCTGGCCCGAGACCGTGACTTGGAATCCCAACTTGCGGCACAGCCCCTTTGCCCAGTTCTGGGTCTCTTGAGCCGCATAACCTTGAGTCCAGGCCCCGACCATCTTCAGTGCCACCAGCGAGGCAGCACTGCGACTGGTGAGATTCACCACATCACCCAGGTGGGAGAGGGCTGTCCACTGAGCGACGGGCCACGGGGGAAGCGCGACGGGGCGCCGTGGGCCAACGGGGCGCTTGCGGAGGGTTCTCTGAGGGACGGAGGCTGGCTGAGGGACGAAGGCTGGCTGAGGGACGGAGGCTGGCTGGGGGACGGAGGCTAGCTGAGGGACGGAGGATTCGGTTTTGTGGGGGTTCGTTTTCATGGTCCCAGAAAACGCCCGCCAAATTAGCTCTTGTTGAGGGTACTGTTAGGAGTTCGTGTGGAGGATTCGGGCCAGCAGGGGCCCAATGGAGCAGGCTGAAGACCGAGGTGAATGGGACTAGAAGAAGATCTTTATCCCGCCTTCGATGGCCCAAAGGTTCAGATAGACGTTCTCTGTGGCGGGATACCATTCCGTGCTGTTGTCCATGGCAATTCCCTTATACAGAGCCTTGACGCCGAAGGTGTAGTCTTTGGACATATGCAGGTCCACTCCTCCGCCCACATGGAACCCACCGCCGGTCAGTTCCCGAGCGGTGATTCGGCTCTCCATGAACGAATAGGCACCCAGGCCCGCCTGAACATAGGGTTCGATGGCCGTGCTGTTCGGCAGCAGATAAAAGAGGCCATCGAGGGTGATGCCGTAGAGGGTGCCATCCCGATACCCGGTATTGATGGCCGGGTCGGTGGAGTGCAAGGTCGCGACCATGGCAATTTCCATGGCCATCAAGTCCATAAAACGGGCGCCGACGGCGATATTGATACCGCCGCCACTCTCGATGAAGCGGGTCAAATCCGAGTCGGTATCTTCGGGAACAAAGTGGCCAATGATGCCCACGCCCATGTAGACGCCCAGTTTGCTCTCTTGAGTGACCGGCTTGCGTTTCTTGGGCTTCTTTTTCTTGGGCGGCACATAACGGCGTTTGGTTCGAACAGAGAGTTCCTG
>CAYTWV010000835.1:0-1749 GCA_964442235.1 uncultured Myxococcales bacterium
GTGGACCGAATCAGGTAACAATTGCCCAGAATTCGGCCGGTGACCGATGCTGCAGCGGCACCCACGGCCCCAATCCATCCAAACCAGTGCAGAGCGATCCACATCAGGCCCACGGTGCAAATCACCTCTACAAACGTGGCGTCTCGGACGGGACCCGTCACCCGGGCAACTACCAGGATTCCACGTTGAATGGACATCCACGAGGTGAGCAGCGGCATCAGCCCCATCAGCAGGGCAGGCACAAAGGCGAATTCCACCAGGTCGTCGGTCAGCCCACCCATGTCCCCAAACCAGACATGCCGCAGCGGGGTCAGCAGCATCAGATACAACAGGGCAGCGGAGACTCCGGCCACAAGATAGCCGTGACGGCGAACGGCCGGAACCCAGCCAACCTGGGCGCCCACCAGCGCCACCGTCGCTTCCTGCATGCTTACCCCAATGCCGTTGAACAGGAATATCGTGGAGTTCACCACGGGCATCACGGCCAACGAATTGATAGGCTCTCGGGCATGCGCCAGAAACAGGTTGGTGACCGACATGGTCATGAACGAAACCAAACTGGTCAAAGCCAGCGGATAATAGAAGACCGAAATGTTACGCAGAGTCAGCGGCGAAGCCTGCGTCGGCGCCGAACCCAACTTCCGAAGCCCCCGCACCGTCTTTTGGCAGGCCACCCCCGAGAACAACGCCTCGGCCCCCACCCCCACCGTCATAGAGAGGTCCCCCACATAAACCCCTGGCCAATCAGAGAAGAAATAGAGCAACAGCTCCGAGATGGAAATCGTAGAGAGTCGAATGACCGTGCCCCAGGCCACCCGATTGGTCAACCCCGCCCGAATCAAGATGCCCTGGTAAAAACGGCGAATCCCCACAAGTCCCGACCAGGGAATCAGCAAGGTCAACCCACCGTGCGCCAGAAAGGCCACGTCGCCGGGAAGCCCCATGACGTCCAGTGTGACCCACCAGTACGCCGGCGTCTGCGTGAACAGAATCGCTATCACCGTGATGATGGCACAAAGCCCATACGAGAACTGACGCATCCGAAGATACGAAGCCTCGTCACGCACCAGTGCGTTAGAGGCACTCAGCAGCATGATGATGGGGGATTCAATCAGAATCGCCAGCCCGAAGGCCACACCAAAGGCCGCGAGATTCAGCTTTGCGTCTGGCAGCCTTGCGATGACCGCTGCCAAAAATGGACCTTCGGCCGCCATCAGGATCCAGGTCACCGCCAAGGGTGACCAGAACGCCAGAAACCGGCGGAACGTCAGTTGTCCACTTTGAAACAGGTCAGGCACGCTGCACCCCGCAACCAGCCTCTCTCTACACAGGTTCTCGTTGGCCGTCAATCAAACAGGGTCAACTGGGAGTGATCGGCGGCGTGGCGATTCCCGGCGGGGTTGGGGCTTGGGGAAGGGGCCGCCGCCACTTCCCCATTGGCTATCCTTCGGCGAAGCCACCTGCGAGAGCGAAAAGGAAGGGGTCAGGGGAAGACCTCTTCCCCTCCAAGGCGCGGCAGCGGTCCTTCGCCACGCATGCAGGGCTGCTTTCCCTGCTCCGCTGCCGGGCACGGCGGGGGCAAGGGATTGCCCCCGGTCCCCCGTTGGGGCAGTGCGGTGGCTTCGCCGCAGGGCTTCAACGGAGAAGGGGCTGTCGGCCCCTTCTCCGATCCTCAACCCCGAGGAACGATGCTGCCTGCTCCGCTGCCGGGCACGGCGGGGGCAAGGGATTGCCCCCGGTCCCCCGTTG
>CAYTWV010000836.1:0-1747 GCA_964442235.1 uncultured Myxococcales bacterium
CGCAACCCCAAAAGCAACGCGTTCGGATGGGCCCTCACCCTGCCCTCTCCCGTCGGGAGAGGGGATTATCCAGGCCCCTCATCCCTATCTCTGGCTTCGACCATAAGCCACGCGGTGGCCGCGGGCCGTTGTTCCGTGGTCCACACGACCGAAACATCCAGATGTCCCTCGGGGTGCATTGCGGAACGGACCATGTCCGCACTTCGAACGATGGACCCCAGGTCGGGCACCGAAGTTGCCAGCGCCAACACGGCCTTTCGGGCCTTTCCAAGATGCGCCTGAATCAGCGGCAACTGGGTGGCGGCACGGGTGGCTTCCAGGATGCTTCGGGCACCATTGGCGCTTTCGGCGGCGGCCACGACTCGTTTCAACGATTTCCATTGCGACAACCAACCGTTGGCCAGAGACGTTCCGCTAAAGACGCTGCCATCTCCCACCTTGGGTGTCTCGTCAAATCGAAGCAGCCTCCACTTCCAAAGTTCTCCGGATTCCACCGAGCCCGGCTGAGGAGTGACGACCCTGACTGTGGCCCCCTGGTCAGTCCCGGCCACTTCAGGCCCCACTTCCCACGTCACGTTGGACCACTCGTCTCCGGGCTCCCACGTGGTAGCCAACAGGGCTTCCAAAGGGGCAATCCAATGCTGGCCGGCCTGTTCCAGGGCCTTGGCCAGAGGCATCCCTGCTTCGGGGGCCATGACTTGGTCTTGGGCAGCTACCATCAGAAAGTCGGCTACCGGCTCAAGCGTGGTGACGGCCTTTTCGGCCACGGCAGCTTTGCGGGCCCCTTCGAATCGGAACGGCAACGTAACCAAAGCCGCCGTGGTGATGCCCATCTCTTTTGCGGTGCCCAGAACAACAGAGGCCGCACCGGACCCACCACCCCCACCCAACCCGGCCAGAACCACGACCAATGACGCACCACAAAAGTGCTGACGAAGCTGCGGCACCAGCTTAAACGCCGCGGCCCGACCCACCTCTGGGTCACCGCCACATCCCATGCCTCGGGAAGCCTCGTTTTCCAACGCCAACGGAATGGCCCCTTGCACCCTGGCCAGTCTTGCCGCATCGGCATCACATACCAGCCAGGTTACATCCCACCAGACCTTGGCCGGCAACGAACGCTGCACCTGCTCCAAGGCGTTGCTGCCTCCGCCGCCCAGACCCACCACAACCAACTTGTATCCACGACATTTTCTAGTATTCATGCGGCGAAACCTAGTGGAGAGAGCGGCCGCTGTCAATCTGCGAAGCCCCTGCGGGCCTCAATTCTGCCCGCAGACCTGCTGATATTTCGACCGATTGTGCATTCAGGTGCAAGGTGTCCGATGGGCCCGAATCAAGGGGTGACGAATCGCCCGTGGATAGGCATATTGTAAACGCTTCAATGGGAATCTGCCGCCATGGGAAACATCCGTCGGTTCATTCTCCCCGTGAAGCACCGGTTCACCCGGCCGGTGGCCTGTGGGCGGCGGGAGGGGATGGCGTGAAGTTGGAGGTCCCGATGTCGCAACCATGCAGCAACCGGACGAGCGTTTTGGCGTTGGGGCTTTGTGCAATGGGATTGGGGATAGGCCTGAGCCTTGGGTTGGGCCTGGTGTTGGGGGCCTGTGGTTCCACTGGTGGCGAAAGCGATTCCTTAGACGCGGCAAGCGACCAGGTCACTGGCGATTTTTCGGACGGCTTGTCGGACACCGTCCAGCCCAGCCCCGTCTGTGATCCCGATGCCCCGAACCCGTTGGGCCCGGCC
>CAYTWV010000837.1:0-1744 GCA_964442235.1 uncultured Myxococcales bacterium
CCTGCCAACCAGACCATCCAGAAGTTTGCGGGCGGTTGTTGTGTCTTCCAGCATTAGCGCCACGGCAAGCACCGCAACGTGGTATCCCCAGATCAAGTCGGTGGCACAAAAATGGGTCTCGATGGCCAGCTCTTCATAGAAGGTTCCATCCCCATAAAAATGGGTATCTGCACTTTCGCACTCATTGCCCTGTGCTTCTCCGGATGCGAGCAGAGCCGTTGCCAATTTGCCGGTGCACTCGCCCAAAGGCACAAAGGCGTCGTAGGCTCGGAAGGTCGCATAGTCTTCCACGGCACCGCCTGGCGTAAGCGGGATATAGGGCTTTCCATCCGCGTCTTTGGTCCGAATGTTGTAGTCGTGCTCGACGATGTCCCCTGCCATAGCACGAATCTGCTCGACGATCTTGACTATTGCCTCGCGGATTTCGCCATCCTGAGTGTTCCAAGCCAGGTTCACCAGCATGGCCAGATTCCGGTAAATGAAGGGAAGATCGTCCTTCGAACGCTTGTTCCTGACGTAGATGTCGCCCCAAGTGGGGTTGTTCGGGTTGTGCAAGGTGTCATGCCTGAGTTCGACCTGCTCAAACCGCACCGAGTCGTAGTCGACGGCCAGCCGCCGGCCCTCATCAAGAGTTGTCTCATAACTGCGGTTGAAAATCGTCCGGGCCATAATGGTCTTGATGACCGGATCTTCGTCACCCCAAATCATGCCGTCGAACGTGGCGGACAGTCCCTGGATCAGTCCCAGTGTCACCTCTCTTGCGGTCTGGTCGCCAGAATTCTGGTAGATGCCGGCGACGGCCGACAGTACTCGCCCCACGCTTTGGGTGGTGTTGTCCGGCGGCTTGTCCCAACTCAGAGTCACCCGATCGCCGCTTCTGACCATGAACGCATTGCTCCACCAGATCTTGTAACCTGGAAGGCCCCACGGATTGTCCGGAGCCAGCCCCTGGGTGTGCCGACTGAGCCATTTCAGGAACTCTGTCTGCTCCATAAAGGCAGCATATTCATCGCTGAAGGCCTGGATTTCAGCAGGGTCAGGGTCGGTTCCCGACTGGGCCCGGGTCACAATGAACCCAGGATGTTTGGGCCTGGGCGGAAACGATTCCGGCAGGTCCGGCGTGAACGAGTCATCCGCCTCGAGTTTGTCCAGTGGCACACCGTCGCCCGGGACCGCGTCGCTTCTGGAGTCCTGCACCTGGGTCTCTTGGCCTTGGAGGTCCTTCGGATTCTCGGGGTCCGCCTGGCAACCGGAAAGCGCCATTGTTACAAAAAGCACGATGCCCGCATGCATGCAATGCACTTTCCCGTTCATGCAAACTCCATAAAATGAAGCACAGCGGCTTGATAAAGACCGATCACACTCGGTAGAGGGACCCACGGGGAAGATCGCGCAGACATTCCCCAGTCCCCCAACGCCGTCCCCAAACCGCCCAGACCGAACAGAAAGTACATTGTCCGTCCGACCGGCACAACGGAATTTAGGAGGAAGCGTCCCTGTCCGACAGGCCGACGGGCGACCCAGCACGGCCGCCCCAAGCAACGGTACTGTGGGGGTACGCATCAGCCGTTCGACTCGGCCGGGGGCCTCGCTCACGGCGCGCCTCCCCGGCTCGGGCCGAGGTGCCCGAGCCACCCCTCCAAGCAAGTTGGAGGGGTTCTCGCAGCGGCGACCTGGCGGGGCAATTTCATGACGCCGGTTTGCTGGATGAACTTATCGTTCAACTCGGTTCCGCCACTTTGGG
>CAYTWV010000838.1:0-1738 GCA_964442235.1 uncultured Myxococcales bacterium
CGATATTGCTGGACTGAATTCGGTGAATGCTGTAACGTTTTCGCTCGGTTCCGCACACAAGATCGTAAGGCAATTTCAGTTTGGGCGAGTGGCGCGTGGGACTGGCCGCCCCCCAAACAAGGTTCGTGTGCCCCAGGTTCGTCGGGCAGGGAGGATTCATGGTCGGTAACACTCTGAAAAATCAATTGTTTATGCTGGTTTTGGCACTGCTCTTGGGCACCTCTTGCGGTGGTGGTGGTGGCGACGGAAACCAGGAAGGTGATCTCTCCGATGCTGCAGGGGATGTCACACAAGATGCCCCCGTTCCGCAGGACACCTCGGACGACGGGGCCGACGGCAAGGACGTGGAGCCCTTGGATGTCCAGGCGCAGGATGGCTTGGACGTGGCGCAGGATGTGCCCGCCGATCAGGTGCAGGACGTACAGGAAGATGCCGGCGACACGGACGATGCGGATGTGAAGCCCGCCTGCAAGTTCGACTCGGAATGCAAGGCGTTGGCGGATGTCTGCAAAGTGGGCAAATGCAACAAACAGACCGGCGAGTGTTATCAGGCCTCTGCCCCCAATGGTACGGCCTGTGACGACGGCGATCCCTGCAATATCAATGACAAGTGTTCCTTGGGTGTTTGCAACGGCGGCCTGGGTAATGGTTGCGAAGACGGCAATGTCTGTACCGACGACTCCTGTGATGGCGAAGGGGTTTGCCAGCATGTGGCGAACGAAGGCGCCGTTGTGGATGGCGCCAACAAGAATCTCGAAGGGAAGGATGTCACGGTCGATGGCTGCTTCCTGACCTTGTCGGGCAAACACCAGTTCAAGAGCTTCCAAGTCATCAACGGCGGTGCCGTGAACCATCCCGGCTACCCGGGGCAGGGAACCGTCAGCAACTTCACCTTCCAACTGGATGTATCCGGCGACGTGTTTGTGGACTCCATCAGTTCCATCAACGTGAATGGCCGTGGGTACGGTTCGGCCACGGGGCCTGGAAGTGTGCTCTGTGGCAGCGGGGCCACAGGCGGCGGCGGCCACGGAGGCCCTGGGGGCCAGGGTGAGGCTCTGGATACGGTTTGTTCGGGAGGAACGGTCAATGACTCGTTGACGGACCCGACCCTTCCGGGTAGCGGCTCGGGGGCACAGTGCCCGGGGTGTGCGCAGGGAAATCCTGGCGGTGGGGCCGTGATTATCAAGGCGACGGGCGTGATTACCGTGGACGGGGACATTACGGCCAACGGATTCGGTTCCAGCGGTTGGGCTGGCGGTGGCGCCGGTGGCACCGTCTTTTTGAAGGGCTCTGCTATCCAGGGTTCGGGCACCATTCAGGCCCAAGGCGGGGACGTGACGGGAACCCCCTATGGCGGCGGCGGCGGTGGTGGGCGAGTCGCACTTCGTGCGGATTCCATTGAGTTCCTGGGCACCGTTTCGGCCAAGGGCGGAAGCGGCGGTCAAGGCGGTGGCGTCGGCACGATCTTCATCCAGGAAACCGGCCAGACCGGACTGGTGCTGATGGACGGGTTCGACCAGCCCGGGGCTTGGACCCCTGTGGATTCGGCCGTTTGGACCGCAACGGGAAACCATCACCTGCAGGTCGTTCGAGCGGCTTCGGTTGTGTTTGGCGGCGGGATGCTGAAGTCCGGTGACGTGCTTGTGTCGGGGGCTTCCGCACTTTCGCTGATGGGAACCCATGAGATGACCAGCCTCTCTGTTGTCGAAGGGGGCTTGATCACCCATCCCCAATTCCA
>CAYTWV010000839.1:0-1730 GCA_964442235.1 uncultured Myxococcales bacterium
CACGGAAAGGGGCCAGCGCATGTCCGCCACTTTGGAGGCCAACTTCGCCATTTGCACGGGCAACGTCTGGGGGCCTGCGACGGCACCATGACCTGCGGGGCCCTCCAGATGAACCTTCATCCAGCACAGGCCCCGCTCGGCCACTTGGACGGGGAAGACCCTGCGGCCATTAAGTGTGGTGCTCATCCCCCCCACTTCACCCAAGGCATAGTCACATCGAATCAAGTCCGTGTGCGCTTTGGCCAGCCATTCGGCGCCCAATTCGGACCCCGCCTCTTCGTCGGCCGTGGCGGTCAGGACCAGGGTGCCATTGGGGGCCGAACCCCGTTGCGCCATGGCTTTTATCACTGCTGCGGACATGGCGGTCATACATTTCATGTCCAGGGCACCCCGTCCCCAGACATAGCCATCTCGAAGTTCGGCGCTGAAAGGAGGCACTCGCCAGCCATCGGCGGGGGCCGGGACGGTGTCCAGGTGCGAGTCCAGCAGCAAAGAGGGGGCTGTGCCCCGGCCTTCAAGGCGCACAACCACGTTGCTTCGACCGGGCTGCTTTTCCAGCACCTGGGGCCTGAGACCTGCGTCTTGCAAATAGCGAACCAGGAGTGCTGCAGCGGCGCTTTCGTTGCCCGGTGGATTGCTGGTATCGACCCGCAGCAGTTGCCGAAACAGCTCCAGGGCTTCGTCCTCGATGGATTGCCAATTTGTGGTTGCGGACCAAGCCATGTTCCCTCCTGCCGCTGCAAGGGTAGACGCTAGTGGGGGCAGACTCAAGGGGCGGATCCCACGTTTGGGGCAATCCGCTGACGAGTTTGGTGCCCCATCGCACGCGTGGGCGCGAATGATCTGTTCGGGCCCGCGAATAAAGCTTTGAGATCAGCGCCGCTCGGTCTAGAATGCCTCGATCCAACTCCGAGTTGATTGGATGGAAAAATACTGTCCCAAATGTTTCAAAAAGTACCCGGTCGACCAGGTCGTCTGCCCTGCAGATGGTTCTAACCTCGTGGCGCCGATGGAGAAGGGGCTGACCGGCGAGGTCATTGACAACCGGTACACCGTCCTGGAGCAGATTGGACGCGGGGGTATGGGCGTTGTTTACCGAGCGGAGCAGCAGCTTATCAAGAGGACGGTAGCACTGAAGGTGCTGCGCCGGGAAGTGATTCAAGATGAGAGCGCAGTCCGACGTTTCTTGACCGAGGCCCAGGCCATTGCCTCACTGGACAGCAGATATACAGTAACCTTGTATGACTTTGGCGTAACTAGCGATGGGTTGCTTTACTACACCATGGAGTTGTTGAAAGGGCAAACGCTCTCACGACTGATTCGGTTGGAATCGGGGCTGCCCCTGGAGCGGTCGGCGCGGCTTGTTCTGCAGATTTGTGACTCGCTGAAAGAGGCTCACGAGCGAGGCATCCTGCACCGGGATCTGAAACCGGATAACCTGTTTGTTGTGGAACGGGACGGGCGTGAAGCGATCAAGGTACTGGATTTTGGCATTGCGAAGCTGGTCGGGGATTCGTCGGGGGAATCGGTAACTCGCACGGGAGTAGTAATTGGCACACCGCAATACGTGAGTCCTGAGCAGGCTCTTGGCAATGCAGTGGGCCACACCAGCGACCTGTACTCACTGGCCGTAGTGTTTTACGAGATGCTGGCCGGGGTTCCTCCGTTCCAGGGGGAAACCCCGATGAAGACGATGTGGGCGCACATTCGGGACCCATATCCGCCGATCG
>CAYTWV010000840.1:0-1729 GCA_964442235.1 uncultured Myxococcales bacterium
ATGGTGTTCACGTCCAGGTCGTTGGTGGGTTCGTCAAGCAGGATGACGTTGGCATTTTCCCGCAGCATGCGAGCCAGATGCACTCGGTTACGTTCACCACCCGAAAGCAATGAAACAGCCTTCTGCTGGTCGCCGCCCGAGAAGTTGAACCGGCCGACATAGGCTCGGGAGTTCACTTCCACTTTGCCCAGGGCCACCGTCGCGGCGCCGTCGGTGATGACTTCCCAAACCGACTTCTCGGGATCCAGCGTGCTGCGGACCTGATCGGCATACGAAAGTTTCACCGTCTCGCCAAGCCGGATGTTGCCTGAATCGGCCGTCTCTTGCCCGGTGATCATCCGGAACAGCGTCGTTTTGCCAGCCCCGTTGGGCCCGATGATCCCCACCACCGCTGCCGGAGGAATAATCAACGACATGTCTTCAATCAGAAGCCGGTCGCCGTATCCCTTCGAAACCCCGTCCAACTGCACCACAATATCGCCCAGGCGGGGCCCCGACGGGATATAGATTTCCAGCTCTTTGGCCACCTTCTCGGGCTCTCTGGAAACCATCGCTTCGTAGGCATTCAAACGGGCCTTGCCCTTGGCCTGCCGGGCCTTGGGAGACATGCGAATCCACTCCAGTTCGTGCTCCAGGGTCTTCTGGCGCTGGCTCTCGGATCGCTCTTCCTGCTCCAGGCGCTTGCTCTTCTGCTCAAGCCACGAGCTGTAGTTGCCCTTCCACGGAATGCCGTGGCCTCGGTCCAACTCCAGAATCCAGCCTGCCACGTTGTCCAGGAAGTAGCGATCATGGGTCACGGCGATGACCGTGCCTTCATACCGCTGAAGGTGCTGCTCCAACCAGTGCACCGTGGTGGCATCCAGATGGTTTGTAGGTTCGTCCAGCAGCAGAATGTCAGGCTTGATCAGCAGCAGTCGGCACAGCGCCACCCGGCGCAGCTCGCCGCCGGACAGAATCTTTATCGAAGTGTCGGGAGCCGGGCAGCCCAAGGCATCCATGGCCATCTCAAGCCGGCTGTCCAGGTCCCAGGCGTCGCAGGCATCCAGCTTCTCTTGGACCTCACCCTGGCGGGCCAACAGTTTGTCCATGGCCGCATCGTCCATGGGCTCGGCAAACTTGTTGTTGATGTCTTCGAACTCTTTGAGCAAGTCCACGATGGACTGAACTCCCTCTTCCACGACCTGCCGGACGGTCTTGTTGGGGTCCAGTTTCGGCTCCTGCTCCAGATATCCGATCGTATAGCCGGGGGTACATGCCGTCTCGCCCAGATGCTCGGTATCTACGCCGGCCATGATCCGCAGAAGCGTACTCTTACCGGAGCCGTTCAAACCCAGAACGCCGATCTTAGCGCCATAGAAGTACGAGAGGGAGATGTCCTTCAACACTTGTTTCGTGCCGTGGACCTTGCCCACTCTCATCATTGAATAAATAATTTTCTCTGGTTCATTCGCCATCGTTACACCCATCGAAAGTCGTCCGGGCGACATCCTAGAGGGAATCGCCGCTCAAGGCAAAGGGGAAACGCATGGCGGGTGCGAACGGCGGCTTGACAATTCCCGACGGGGTTGGGGCTTGGGGAAGGGGCAGGCGCCACTTCCCCATTGGCAATCCCACGGCGTAGCCACCGGAGAGAGCGAAAAGGATGGGGAAAAGGGGAAGTTCTCTTCCCCTCCCAGGCGCGGCAGCGGTCCTTCGCCACGCATGCAGCGCTGCTTTCCCTGCTCCGCTG
>CAYTWV010000841.1:0-1729 GCA_964442235.1 uncultured Myxococcales bacterium
CCCCAAATCCGGCACGGCCACACAAACACCCTGGTTGCACTCCTCTTCGTAGGGCAGGCACTGGCCGCAGTCCCCACCACATCCATCATCGCCACACTGTTTGCCGTCGCAGGCCGTAAATTGGCAGGCATCAGCGAGGCACTCCTGGCCGCATTGGGTGCACAAACAGTCGGCCTGGCATGAACCACAGGTTTCGCCTTGCTGGGGCTCACACACACTGTTCCCGCAGCAATCCCCACAATCCAGAGCGCAGAAAACACAGCCCTCGTCGGGGTCGCAGAGGCCGTCTCCGCAGAAAGGCACGTCGACATCAGCCGTTGTATCTGGCAGCGAGTCTGGCATTACATCCGAAAGCAAGTCTGTCTCGGAGTCCGCCAACATGTCAGGCAGCGAGTCAGGAATGAGGTCAAAAACCGAGTCCGCCGGCAAGTCTGGCTCGAAGTCCGAGGGCAAATCAGACAGCAAATCCGGTTGCGAGTCAGGCACCAGATCCCAAAGCGAGTCCGAGAGCCAGTCAGGCGGTAAATCGGCCATAGGGGCGTCGTTGCTGCCATCATTAAGCGTGTCCGGAGAATCAAAGGCATCCAGGGCGTCGGCGGGCTTAACAAGGTCTTTGACGACATCCGCTATGAGCAAATCGTGGATTGTTTCCTGGGCTTGAGAGTCCGGTCTGGGCTGCGTCTGGTCGTTCCCGCGCAAAACACCATCCGACGCCACATCCTTCAAGTCGGCGCCTGTCGGGCCACTGTCTTGTAGACTGGCCTGCCCCGAGTTGCTGCACGACGCCAGCAGCAGTAGCCCTGCCAACAGTTCCACGTGCCAGGACCTGCGTTTCATGGAACCTCCGCAGCAAAGAGGCACAGTCGGCGTTACGAGGGTCCTGGCTTAGCCCAGGCGGGGAGGCAGCGGGTTGGCGCCCTTCTTGTTGATGACGTTCATGGCCAGGGAAAGCATCGAGCCCACGTCAGCCACGTTGGCCGGCAGAACCAGCGTATTGGAGGCCTTGGCCAATTCGCCGAACTTGTTGACATACTGCTCGGCTACGCGAAGTTGCACGGCTTCAAAACCGCCCGGCACCTGAATCGCCAGAGCCACTTTGCGGATACCCTCGGCGGTCGCCTCGGCCATGGCCAGAATCGCTTCCGCCCCGCCCTGCGCCTCGTTAATCTGCTGCTGGCGATTGGCCTCGGACTCCTTAATCACCTTCTGCTTGTGGCCTTCGGCGTTGTTGATGGCCGCATCACGCTCACCTTCGGAGGTCAAAATGACAGCCCGCTTCTCGCGTTCGGCTCGCATCTGCTTCTCCATGGCGGCCAGCACATCCCTGGGGGGGGTGATGTTCTTGATTTCGTAACGCAGAACCTTGATTCCCCAAGCCTCGGAGGCTTTGTCCAGTTCGTCGATGACCGCCCCGTTGATGGTTGTGCGCTCTTCGAAGGTCTTGTCCAGCATGATCTTGCCGATTTCACTGCGGAGCGTGGTTTGGGCCAACTGGCTGATGGCAAACAGGTGGTCCGAGACACCGTAGGCAGCATGTTCGGGGGTCAAAACCTTGAGATAGAGCACGCCATCCACAGCCACCTGGACGTTATCCCGGGTGATGCAGACTTGTTCGGGGATGTCGAAGGCGGTCTCCTTGAGCGAAAACTTGTACCGAACGTTGTCCAGGAAGGGGACCAGGACGTGCAACCCGGCGTTGAGAGTGCCGGCGTATTTCCCAAGGCGTTCG
>CAYTWV010000842.1:0-1729 GCA_964442235.1 uncultured Myxococcales bacterium
AGGTCGAAAAAATCTTCGGGCGTCAACTGTTGAGCGGCGTCCGAGCGGGCTTCTTTGGGGTGCGTATGCACCTCGGCCATGATCCCGCACGCGCCGGCAGCCAGGGCCGCTTTGGCAACCGGTGCCGCGTTGACAGGCTGAGGCTTACGATGGCGCTCACGACGAGGCCCATGAGGTTTGCCCGCCTCGCCCTGAGCCTGCGGCTGGGATTGAATCGGGGCCTGCGCCTGGGACAACGTCTCAACGGGCGCTGCCGCAGGGATGGCCGGTTCCACCACAACGTCCGCAGAATCCTGGGCCTGGTCACCCTGCTCCCACCACCGCGGGATGGGAGGAAGACCCCGGGCCGTCAACCAATCCATGACCGCAGGTCCCACGGCGGGAACTGTTCGCACACCCGACGCCAGAATTCGAAGCCGCTCGGACCCCAAAACAGCCAACGCCAATCGATGCACGGTCATAATAGTCTTCTTACTTAACACACTGGAGACATCGGAAAGCTTCTCTTTCAACACGAACACCCCTTCGTCGTGCAGCACCTGCTGCCGACGGTCTGTGGGACCCTGCCAAGGACGGTCGTCCGGGGGTCCATGCGGGCTTGCGCTCTCTGGGGAATATTCCGCACACGGCGGGCGGGGAGCGCACCCTCGCTAGTCTGGGCGGGGACTATATACCTATATAGTGGCATTCGCACGCACAAAAGTCCGACGGGGCCCACGGGCCAAAATTGGCAGCCACTGCCAAAGCGGCCTTGACCCTTGGTATTGCCTTCTATAGGATGCCTGTCGTTGGCATGTTGGAGGTGCAAGATGCGTTTGTCAGTTCGGCGTTTTTCGTTTGTTGGCGTTTTTGCGGCAGCGTGTTTGTTTGCGGCTGGCTGCTCTTCGGATGACAAAAACAGTCAGGGAACGCCCGACGGGACGGGAGACCTTTCGGGGGAAGTGGCCGAGGATCTGTCGCCGGACAATGCCCTTCCGGGCGACCTGGGTCCAGACACCTCGACGCCCGACTATTCGCTGATGTGCCCCATCCTTCCACCCGGTACCTTGCCCATCTCCACGGTGGTTCCCGCCCCGCGCGTGGTCTACTCCTGGTCCGAGGTGGCGCAAGACGTCTCCCCGGCCACATACAAGGCCACGGGCACCCCTGATGCCGATGCCGCCGAGTTGCAGACTGTCATGGCCGAGCGAGGTTTATCCGAGGGCACCGATACTGCGGGCCTGCTTGTGCAGTTTTACGGTCCCGACCAGTTTGCACTGCTCCAGAGCCAATGCAGCCTGCCGGTTTCGGCCCTGCCAGGTGCACACTATGTGCGGCTGACCAAGGAAGCCGAGGGTCACGTGGCACACTTGTTTTTTGCCGATGACCTGGGTGGTTTTTACGCCATCAAGACGCTGCGTCAGCTGCTGACCAGCGGCGGGGTGCATGAGGCAACGCTCTATGATTATCCCTTCTCTCCTCTGCGCGGGGTGCTGGAAGGTTTCTATGGCGACCCGTGGCCCAAAGAGGACCGCATGGGCATGATGCGTGAAATCGCCAATCTGAAGTACAACCTGTTTGTTTATGGCGCGAAGATGGATGGTTATATCAACATCGGTTGGACGCAGCCCTATACGGCGGGTGAACTGAAATATATCGAAGGACTGCTGGCCGAGGCCAAGTCGCAGCACCTGCAGGTCTGCTGGGAAATTCACGGGGGATGGCCCGTCACGTTCTCTTCCCAGAAAGA
>CAYTWV010000843.1:0-1724 GCA_964442235.1 uncultured Myxococcales bacterium
GCAATTTCGAACTTGTGCGTGATGGCCTGGATCTCGTCGGGCAGTCGCCGACGCTTGGCCTTGGGGCCCGTGGCCCCGTTTTGCGTATCGCCCGTGCTGAGCACCTGCACGGCCTTGCTGCCGTCGCGATACACCGCAACCGCCTTCAACCCCAGCTTCCATGCGTCCACATACAGATTGTAGATTTCTTCGGCACCCGCGTTGCTGGGCACATTGACCGTCTTGGAGATGCTGCCCGACACAAACGGCTGCACTGCCCCCAACATCTTGATGTGACCGTGGTACGTAATGCTGCGGTTACCGCCTCGGGCCACCAGAGCACAATCAAATACCGGCAGATGCTCGGCCTTCAGCCCAGAGGCCCCCTCCAGGTGGCCGTTCTTTTCGATGTAGGCCTCCAACTCCGAAACTTGTTCCGGGGTGTAGCCCAGGCGGGACAAGGCCCCACCCACCGAACGATTCACGATGCGCATGGTCCCGCCGCCCACCAACTTCTTGTACTTCACCAGGGCCAGGTCGGGCTCGACACCCGTCGTGTCACAATCCATCATGAAACCGATGGTTCCCGTGGGGGCAATCACCGTGGCCTGTGCGTTGCGATAGCCCACCTTTTCGCCCAAGGCCAGCGTCTCCCCCCACACCTTCTGGCAGACGGCCAGCAACTCGGGGTCCACCAGGCCGCTATTGATCTTCTCAACGTGGCCACGGTGTTTTTTCATCACCTGCAGCATTGGGCCTCGATTGTTCTCAAAGCCCTCAAACGGTCCGCGTCGCTCCGCAATCCGGGCGGACATGTTGTACGCCTGGCCCGTCATCAACGCCGTCAACGCACCGGCCAGCGCCCGTCCCGTATCCGAGTCATAAGGCAGACCACACGTCATCAGAAGGGCCCCAAGGTTTGCGTACCCCAGCCCCAACGGTCGGTATTTGTGGCTTGTCTGGCCAATGGCCATCGTCGGATAGCTGGCCCGGTCCACCAGGATCTCTTGAGCCAGAATCATCACGTCCACAGCCGCCCGGAACCGCTCGTGCTGGAATCCGCCCGCCTCATCCAAGAAACGCATCAGGTTGATCGATGAGAGATTACAGGCCGAGTTGTCCAAAAACATGTACTCGCTGCACGGGTTGCTGGCGTTGATCCGCCCCGAATTTGGACAGGTGTGCCAACTGTTGATGACATCATCAAACTGCAGGCCTGGGTCCCCACACGAGTGCGTGACTTCCGAAATGCGGCGCAGCAGCGCCTTGGCTCGGAACGTCTCGGAAACCTGACCCGTCGTAACCTCGATGGTGCTGAAGTCGGCGTCCTGAACCACGGCTTCCATGAAGCGGTCTGACACGCGCACCGAATTGTTCGCATTCTGGAACATCAACGAGTTGTAGAGCTCGCCATCCAGCCCACCTTCAAATCCAGCTTCCAGCAAGGCCCGAGCCTTCTGCTCCTCTTTAAACTTGCACTCCACGAACTCCTTAATGTCCGGGTGATCCACGTTCAGGATGACCATCTTCGCCGCTCGCCTTGTCTTGCCGCCCGACTTGATGACGCCGGCGAAGGCGTCGAAGCCGCGCATGAACGAGACGGGCCCCGACGCCGAACCGCCTCCCGAAAGATTCTCCCGAGAAGAACGCAACGTCGAAAGGTTCACCCCGGAACCCGAGCCGAACTTGAACAGCATCCCCTCAATTTTCACCAGATCCAGAATGGACTCCATCCGGTCGTCCAC
>CAYTWV010000844.1:0-1718 GCA_964442235.1 uncultured Myxococcales bacterium
AGCAATTTGGGACTCCGACCATGCCCTATAAGCGGGACATTCATGTGATCTACAGTCCGAATCAGGACTGGCTGAACACCGGTGTGATGTATCACCCCAAGTTGTGGAACGCGCCGGTTCCCGGGACGATGTGGGCGCCCAGACAGGGCGTGTTTAATCCGCAGATGTTCGATGGACGAACCGAGTAAGGATGGCTGCGCTGCTTGACAGGGTCAGGGGCGGGGCCGTAGAAATTGTCTTTTCGGGTAGAAATTGTCTTTTCGGATGGTTGTGACAGGGGCCCAAATGGGGTCGGGAGATATATGATGGGAAGATCCATTCAGCGTCTGATTCTGTGTCTGACCGTGCTGACGACGTTTGCGTGTGGCGGTGGGAGCGAAGGCGAGGACATGCAGTCGCTGCCCAGGCCGGTCTTGTCGGGGCTTACGTCGGATTTTGTGTTGTTGGCGCCGGGTGAGACCTGGGAGGTGACGTTGGACGTGGATGGGGAAGGTGGTTTGCCACACGCCGACTACGAAGTGAATTGGCTTACTGATTTGACACAAGGCGATGGCACGGTCGAGACGGAGACTCCGGCCACGGGTGTGGAGCGATTCCGCTTCACGGCCTCCAGGCAGGGGATCTATTCGGTGCAGGCGAAGGTCCAGGGGCGGGTCCTGGCTGACGAAGTGGCAGCGGACAAAGCGGCCCAGACGCCGGTGGTGACCCTGGTGGTGCGGGGTGGTGAATGTGCCCGTGTGGTTCCTGATGTAAACGAAGTGAATCTGGCCGTGGGAGAATCCCGGCCGGTAAGTGTAGAGGGTTTGGCCGAGTTGCCTTCGGCCGAACAAGCTGGGGACGTGAAGTATGCCCCAACCCACCAGCCGCTCCAGTTCTCGGTGGAATCGGCGGCCGTGGCGACGTGGTCCAACGGCGTGGTGAAGGGAGTCTCGGCGGGCGAAACCAAGTTGAATGTCACGTGCGGCAACGTTCAGGTTTCCATCCCCATCGTGGTGTCGCAGGGAACGTTGGCACCGCCACCCGAGGGGCGAGTGACGCTGCTGACCAGGAAAGCGCTGGCGTTGGGGGGTGCCGACGGTTTGCCCCAGGCGCCGGACAACTTTGAGAGCCGATTGGTGATGGGCCCCCAGCAGTATCCCATGGCCGTAGTGCAGCCTTATCCAGGCGTGGCGGGACTGGGCCGAGGTGATCACGGGCGAGTTCTTGTGGCCGAATGGACGGGCACGGGATTTGGCACCAGTGCCGTGGGAACCTGGTGGGAAACTCTGGTCTCTCCCCGGCTGGCGCAGGCCGCAGACAGGGCATGGTTGGCGTACATCGAGGGGCAATTCCCCGGGGTTTACCTGGCGGACCGAAGCCTTTCTTCGCCGGAAGAAGCCTGGCGGATTCGGTCGTTGCCCACGGCCTTGGACGCCGAAGACCAGGTCAAGAAAGTCCCGTTTGAGACTCAGGAAGAGGGCGTGGATTCTTTGGGGACGCTGGCCATTATTTCGGGCAAGAATGCGGTGTTTGTGGCCTACACGCTCTTCTTTCCCGTGGAGGTGGGGTATGCCACGACCACCTGTGTTCGCAAAGTGCGGCTGGTGACGGCCACGGATATCTCGCTGGAAGCCACGGATGTGCACGAAGAGACCTATGTCGCTCCCAGCGCCGAGGCTGGGGCTTGCAAGGCGGCTCTGGAACTGGCTCGAATCGACCGGTTGCATTTGCTTCCTCCG
>CAYTWV010000845.1:0-1708 GCA_964442235.1 uncultured Myxococcales bacterium
GGCGTAGGGGGGGCGCTTCGTTTTGTTCGGCGTCATCAAGACAGCCTCATAAAGAACATGGCCGCAGGAGGAAGAGATGAAACACAACTACGCAGCATCGTGCTCTGGTGCCCGGCTTTGGGCCTTGTTAGTCGTGCTGGCCGGCACCCTGGCAAGTGGCTCGGCGGCGCTCTCGGGCACCAATCCCGACAAGCCCGAAAACCAGCCATCAAATGGCTTCGTCCTGGACTGGTTCTTCGGAACCGGCAAAACGGCCGACGAGCCGGTCCAGAAACACGTGCCCAATGTTCCCTACGATGAATACCCCCAACAGCAGGTGGCACCCGTCCAGTCAAGCAACGGTGGACATGGGTATGGCAAGGCCGGAACCCTGCAGAAGTTGGCCACGGACCACATTCGGCCGCGTTCTCTGGAGGTCAACGGCAAGCAGGGTTGGACCGTCACCATCCCCGGGAACAAGGCCCTGGCCACCCCCGCTGTGGTGGATGGCAGCGTCTATGTGGGCGGCGGTTTCGGAAGTTACGAGTTCTATTCCTTCGGGGCCGCCCGGGGAAATCCCCAGTGGGCCGTGCGAGTCTCCGACGACGGCCCCACCGCTGCGGTGGTCGATGACGGCTACGTGGCTTTCAACACCGAAAGCTGCACGCTGTTTGTCCTTAAGGCCCGAACTGGCGAACACGTCTGGTCCAAGTGGCTGGGCGATCCTCTGATGAGCCAGCCGGCCATCCAAGATGGCAAAATCCTTATGGCCTATCCTGGCCGTGGGGGGCATCAGTTGGTCTCGTTTGACCTGGAAACCGGCAAAGAGCATTGGCAGACCGGTCTGGCCGGCGACATCATTTCGGCCCCAATCATTGAAGGCAAACACGCCTATGTCGCAACGTTCGACGGTACGGTTTATAAGTACACCTTGAAGGACGGTCGAGAGGTCTGGAAGAAGGCCATGAATGCCACAAGCGCCCCGTGGGTGGATGGGGACGACGTCTATGTCGCCAAACGCACGGGTGGAGAAGGGGGGCAGAAACGCCGGGAAGGGGTAGCCAATCTGGAGTCCTCGGGCGGTACGCAGAAAAACGCAGGTCTTTGGGGCGAACGAGAAGCCCGATATCTGGACCCCGACGTCCAACGAAAGAGCGGCTACAGCGAAGCGCAGAAGGCCGACGACTCTAGCGTGGGATTCTCGACGGGTCCCGCCGCAGCCAAGCTGGGTGCCGCCGAAGGCAACGTGGGCCAGGCATCGGTCCGTGGGCTGTGGGAGTTTCAAGGCAGTCGCCCTACGCTGGTGGACGGCAAGCTGTTTATCTCCTTTGGGGACGCACTCACGTGCATTGATCCCAGGGCCCAGAAGGTGGTTTGGGAACGCAAGCTGAGTGGCGATCTGGATTCCGTCGGCGGCCATCTTGCCACGCCCCCCTCTGCTGCCGGTGGGCGTCTCTATGTCGGTACGGCCGATGGGTGGTTGCTGGTCTACAACCAGCGCGATGGCTCTTTGGTCTGGAAGGGGAAAGTAGGCGAGTCCATCCGATTCCAGCCCGCCGTCGTGGATGGCTGGGTCTTTGTTGGAACCACCGCCGGAAACCTCATCGCCCTGGACATGGAAGACTCTAGCGCCACGGGCTGGAATATGTGGGGGGGATCCCCCTCTCATAATGGAAAGTGAACAGGTTTGCTCTGGCCGTCGAAAAAGTCCCGGGGTTGAGGGGACGGA
>CAYTWV010000846.1:0-1706 GCA_964442235.1 uncultured Myxococcales bacterium
GGATCCCGAATCAGTTCAGGTACTTACGGCCCAGGTGACTGCGAACAAGAAGCTTTCGTGGTCCGTTCCCGAGGGGCAGTGGGCGGTCATTGGGTTTTGGAACATGCCCGACGGCGAATACGTGAGTTTGGCAGCGCAGGCGGAAAAGGGGTTTGTGGTCGACCACTTTGACGGACAGCGGGTGCGGGATGATTTGGAGCACCTGTTGGGGGAGCGTACGGGGTATGGGGCCTTTGCAGGGGCACCCTGGCGAGCCTTCTTTAACGACAGCTTCGAATTCAAGACCGAACGTCACTTCACCGCAGATTTTCTTGAACGATTTCAGCAGTCTCGTGGCTACGATTTGCGCCCGTGGCTGCCTGTCACGCAGATGCCGGGGGCAGACAATCATATCTTTGACGGGGGCGGAATTGCGGTGCGTTGTCCCTTCGAGATGGGGCCCGACGACGAACGCGTTCGATTCGATTATCAGCAGACGGTTTCAGACCTGTTCATCGGCCGGTTCATCATGGGGTGCGCCAACTGGGCCAAGGGGAACGGAGTGAAATCCCGCGTTCAGCCCTACGGGTTGCGGGTGGATGTGATTCGGGCGGCGGGCGAAACGGACATTCCCGAGGCGGAGCAGTTGTATGCAGGCGGAGCGGACTTTTTTGTGAAGATGATTTCGTCGGGGGCCCATCTTTACAACAAGACTTTGGTGACTGCCGAGTCGTTGGTCTGGGCAGGCCGGGACTATATGACCACACCGGCCAAACTTAAGGCCGCAGCGGACAAGCTGTTTGTGGCGGGCGTCAACAGCCTGATTTATCACGGGCACCCGTACCGAAAGATCGAAGGGTATGGCGAGCAGGGCTGGTCTGCGTTTTCCTCTCCTTGGTCGGGCATGGGGACCTACTCTTCCAATGTCTCCGAGGGGGATTCGTTTTGGGCATTTATGCCGCAAGTGAATCGGTACGTCAGCAGGGTGCAGTTCCTGATGCAGGCGGGCCGCGCCCAGTCGGATGTGCTGGTGTTCTACCCGTTTTTGGGATTCCCGGCTTCGTTGGCCCGAATGACGGACTGGGAAGAGCCTCTGTTCCTTGGGGATTTTGGCGGATGGGAAGGCGAGGCGGGCAAAAATCCGCTGTTTGCCATTGTAGACACGGTGTTCGGCAAGATGGACCCGGGGCCTGCGGGCACCTGGTTGCGGGATCACAAGGTCGTGCTGGACGGGCTTTCGGATGCGGGGTTTGCGTGGGATTGGGTGAATGCTCACAGCTTGGCTGCTGCTCAAGTCGAAGAGGGTGGGGTGTCGATTCGTGGTTCTGTGTATCACGCTGTAGTGGTGATGGATGCGCCGTTTATGGGACGTGCCGAGGCCGAACGTCTGGCCGAACTTGCCGAAGCGTGGGTGGTGGTTGTGGGGATGGGCCAGGCGCCAGTGCGGCAGCCCGGGTTCTTTGAGAAAGAGAAGAATGATGCGGCGGTCCAGGCAGCGTGGGAACGAATTAAAGGGGCCCAGGCCTTCGCCGAGGTGGGGGCTGGTCAGGCCGAGGATGCTGCGGTGGCGCAGGCGCTGGTCTCGGCTGGCGTCAAGCCGGTTTGGGCGGTCCAGGAGGGTCAAGGAGCGGTTCGGTTGGCGCATCGATATGACGAACAGGGCAGGCAGTGGACCTTGGGTAAATGTTTAGCGGCCTTTAGATAGAGCTTCCCGAACATTTCTATCA
>CAYTWV010000847.1:0-1699 GCA_964442235.1 uncultured Myxococcales bacterium
AGCATGGTCATTGCCGTGGCCTCGTTCTGGACTTGTCTGCGCTGCGCTTGAGAGGCGGCGTCCAATCCGGTGGGAATGTTAGTGAGGCGGACGGCGGTTTCGACCTTGTTGACGTTCTGACCACCCTTGCCACCCGAGCGGAAGGTGTCTCGAAGGATCTCGCTCTTCGGGATGACGATGTCGCTTTCGGCGATGTCATCGATTTCGGCGATGACGTCCACGCTGGCAAAACTCGTGTGCCGGCGTTTGTTGGAGTCGAAGGGCGAGATGCGGACCAGCCGGTGCACGCCGCGCTCGGCCTTGCAGAAACCGTAGGCGTTGTGGCCCGTGACTCGGTAGGTAACGCTTTTGAGTCCCGCCTGTTCGCCCGGCAACGCATCGGTGGATTCGTGCTTCCAGCCGCGGCTCTCAAACCACCGTTCGTACATGCGGGAGAGCATCTGGGCCCAATCTTGGGCCTCGGTGCCACCGGCTCCGGCTTGGATGCTGAAAATGGCGCTTCGATGGTCGTGCGGTCCAGTCAGCAGCACTTCCAGTTCATACGATTCGATTTCGCGATCGAGCTTGGCCAACTCGGCATCGGCCTCGGTTTGAACGGCATCTTGACCCGCCTGAGGTTCGGCCTCGCCCAGTTCCAGGAGCACCAGCACATCATCGACCCGCTTGCCGAAGCTGATCAGCGGTTCGGCCTTCTTTTTCAGTGCATTGGTATCTTCGATGACCTTCTTGGCCGTCTCTTGATTGTTCCAGAAGGTGTCGGAAGCCATCTGTGCCTCGTATTCGGTCAACCGTTTGAGGGCCTCCGGGAGGTCTACGAACCGACGCAGTTGCCCCAACTTGGACGTGATGACATCCAAGTGGGACCGGGTGACTTCGAACATAAGGGGATACAGTAGCCGGAGGTGGCCCAGTGTGTCGAACCGGGATTGCGCCCGCAGCGCCGATCTGGAGATGCCACTGGCCGTTCAGCCCAATCGCCATCCACTTCGGGATGCTCGGCTGCCTATAGGGTGTGCGGCGTGGGGCCCGGAGTGCGGGGGTCAGCCTTTTGAGACCCGCAGGCGGAAATGGACCTCTTCCGGGGTGATCAGCGTCGCGAAGAATCGCTCGAAGATCACGGGTTCGAGGTTGATGGGGCCATTGAGCCAGCGCAGCGCGGCAAAGTTGGAAAAATGGAAGCGCTTGGATTCGACCACAAAGCGGGCCTTGCTGCCGTAGTTGGTGCGGTGCCCGAGCTTCCACTGCTCATAGAACTTCAACGTTCGCCCGGTGATGTCCTCGTAGTTGTCGAAGGATCGGATGCCGAAGGGAATGCGGTGATCGGGTTCGGAGTAGAACTTGGTGCTGAGAAAGAAAGGGACTTTGAAGGTGATGATCGCCCCGGGTCGACACACCCGCCACAACTCGGTGACCACCGCGTTGAAGTTGCCCATGTGCTCCAGGATGTGGGAGGCATAGACCTCGTCGAAGTGATTGTCGGGGAAGGGCCAGGGATACTGGTTCAGGTCACAGAGTTGGTTGCCCCCGTAATCCACGGAATCGAGATTCACCCAGCCCTCGCGGATATCGAGTCCGCAGCCGACATTCAGGCGACGGGGGCTGGATAGAGACTTATCGTTCATGGGGAAAGGGGACCTATCTGGGAAGGGTTTGGCTCTGGGGCTTCGGTTCAGAATCCACACGGGATTTCAACAGCAAG
>CAYTWV010000848.1:0-1698 GCA_964442235.1 uncultured Myxococcales bacterium
TGTGGCTCCACCCCCGAACACATCCGGGCCATGGTTGCAAAAGTGGGCGAACGCCAGGCAGCATCCAGGCCCACTCGACAGCGGCCGCCGGAAGTGGCCAGCCTGTATCAGTCGGTCCCTCTTCGACAGTTCCCCCCGCCATTGCTGGTTGGCGAGCGGGCCAACGCCAACGGAAGCAAGGTGTTCCGGGAGAAACTTCTGGCCAACGATTTGGATGGCATGCTGGATGTGGCCCGGGAGCAACAGGATGGGGGTGCCCACCTGCTGGACGTCTGTGTGGCCTATGTCGCTCGGAACGAACGCACCGACATGCAGCGATTTGTCCCCATGCTGGCCCGAAGTGTGCGCCTGCCTCTAAGCCTGGACTCGACGGACCCCACGGTCCTTGAGGATGCTTTGCAGCGCCACGGCGGACGGTGCGTCATCAATTCCATTAATCTGGAAGACGGCGAAGAGCGACTGCACCGGGTCGCCGACCTGGCCCATCGATACGGCGCAGCATTGATTGCCTTGACCATCGACGAGAAGGGCATGGCCATGACCGCTGAATCCAAAGTGGCCATTGCCGAGCGGATGATCGACTTGTGTGTGAAGGAACATGGCCTATTGCCTCAAGACCTTCTGGTGGACCTGCTTACGTTCACCGTTGGCAGCGGAGATGCGGCCACTCGAAACGCTGCCGTAGAGACCCTGAATGCCCTGGCCGACCTGAAGCGGCGACAGCCCAGTGTGGGCACCTTGCTTGGAGTGAGCAACGTCTCTTTCGGGCTGAAACCTGCGGCGCGCCGCGTGTTGAACAGCGTGTTCCTGCACATGGCCGTGGAACAGGGCATGGACGCTGCCATCGTCAACGCACGAGGCATCGTTCCCCTGTACCGAATTCCTGACGTAAAACGAAACGCTGCCAGGGCGCTGCTGTTGAACGACTCGTCCCAGGGCGCCCTACCTGTTGCGAAGCGTCTGCGTGCTGCGAAGGCTGTGGTGGACGGCGTAGGCAAGGACCTGGAGAGGACCCTGACCACGTTGATGGCCGAGGGTATCGCTCCGGTGCAGATCATCAATACGTTGCTGATTCCAGCCATGCGCAAGGTGGGTGTGCTGTTCGGGGCTGGGCAGATGCAGCTTCCGTTTGTGCTGCAGTCCGCAGAGACGATGAAAGCGGCCGTGGGCCTGTTGGAACCTCATATGGAGAAGGCCGATGTCCAGGACCGAGGCACTCTGGTGCTGGCCACGGTCAAGGGGGATGTCCATGATATCGGCAAGAATCTGGTAGACATCATTGTCTCGAACAACGGCTACAAGGTGGTCAACCTGGGCATCAAAGTGCCCCTGGAAGCGATGCTGGCTTCCGTCCGAGAGAATCGGGCGGCCGCACTGGGAATGAGCGGGTTGCTGGTGAAATCGACCGTAATTATGAAAGAGAACCTGGAGGAGATGCGCCGCCGGGGTGTGCGTGTGCCGGTGTTGCTGGGTGGGGCAGCGTTGACTCGGGAGTACGTGGAAGGCGAACTTCGGGATGTCTATGGCCCCGACGTGTTTTACTGTGACGACGCCTTCGAAGGGCTGACCGTGATGAATCGTCTGGCTCAGCAGCTAGAGACCCCTCCTCCCGCCTCCCCCTCGGACACGGATCCGTTGCAGCGCCCCCGTTCGGAATCGTCCCGGCAGTTTTCCGCCGAGGGGCCCTCGTTTTCCGGA
>CAYTWV010000849.1:0-1686 GCA_964442235.1 uncultured Myxococcales bacterium
TGCGGGTCTCTTTGGGCCAGTCCTTGGACGCTGCAGCCACCGAATCCATGGCTTGGCTGAATCAGTGGCTTCAGAAAGGTGCGGCGCTGCAGGAATGGGAGATGCGCCGGTTGGTTCGGGCTTCTGACCTTGCGGCCGCAACGGCCGTGGCGAAAAAGGATACGGAGTTTCTGGACAAGGTAAGCCTTGCCTTCGAGCAGGCCGCAAAACTGGGCAAAAGTGCCGACGAACGCCTGGCGTGGCAACTGGAGCGAGTCTCGCTGTGGCTTGCCACCGAAGGCAATGAGGCCCTGTTGGCCTATGTGGGGCAGCGCATGAAGGACGGTCCCACAGGGGTGGCCTGGGATGTCGTGATGGCCGCTCTGTACGCCGAGCGGGGTCGTGTGGTGGAAGCCCACCGGATGTTGGAGGCCGCTGCCGAAAGGGACCCCCTGGATGGTTATGCCCTGGCGCTCCTTCGAGACTTGCGCACCGCCCTGCCCAAAGAGACCAAGCAGGGAAGCGACAAGGTCAAAGAGTCGGCTTTGGCCGCTGCCGAATGGGAGCTTTCCCAGCAGGTGCAGATTGCCATCAACAAGGCCCGAAATCAGGGCAGCGAGCCCAGGCTGGGCAACGACGTCATCGAGAAGATCCGTGCGTTGATGTCGAAATCCACCTATCCCCAGAACTACATTCACCTGGTCTCCCAGGCCTTTTCGCTGACCCTGGATGGACGGGTGCTGGAAGCGCTGTTTGATGCCTTCCCCGGGATGACTTCGGAGCAGGTCAGTTCCCTTCTGCTGAGTTTCTCCTACACGTTGCAGAATCTGTCCAGCGAGAGTGCGGTGAAGGTCATTCTGGAGCAGGTGAGCAAGGCACAAAAGAAAGCCACAGAACAGCGCCTGCTGCGGCAGCTTGCGCTGGTCAAGCTGATGGTTACCAAGACGGCAATCGCTGTGGGCGGCACGGGTAAAGCCCACGAAGAGCAAGCCTCCGGGGCGCTGGCCGATGTGGTGCGTGGGGTGGCGGACCCCGATGAGGCGTTTGCGACCATCCAGGCCTTCTACTCGATGGGGTCTTTGGGGGCCGTGAACCTGGATGCGGCACGAAGTGCTGCTGCGGTGGTATTGCTTGGGGTTATGCCCAAAGGGACCAGCCGACGTCTGGATACGGCCGTGATGGTCGCCAACTTGATGTCGATGAACCGGGGAGAGGCCCTGAGGGCATTTGAGTTGATGCGCACCGAACTGGAAATGCGCCTGAAGACTTCCGAAGGACGGCTTGCTCAGCAAGAGTGGAATGCGCTGGATTCGTTGATCACCCATGCGGTGACGGCGTCGGTGGTGCCCAAGGCCGAGGAGTATGTTCGTGGGCTGTTCAAAGCGGCCCCCAAGCGCCAGCATGCCCCGTTGCAGGCCCGTTTGACCCGACTCTGTTCAGCGGCCGTGGCCTCGTCCATCGTGCTGCCCTGGGGCGGTGGGACCACCCTGGTGGCCAAGTGCCTGGATGCCGCCTTGGAGCAAGTGCCTGGGGCGACTCAGGATGGGATCAGGGAATTGGCCGTCGCCAATTGTGAATTGCTGCGAAGCGCCCACTATGCCGGGGTTAACGTCGGCACCTTGACCCGAGAAAACAACCGGCGTCTGGAATCCAAGTACCTGCCGCTGGCGGGTCCGCACTGGGCCCAGATTGTGGGAACTTCGGGGG
>CAYTWV010000850.1:0-1683 GCA_964442235.1 uncultured Myxococcales bacterium
CTCCGAGCTGAGCCGGTGCTCGAAAGCGTAGCACAGGAGCTGCCACTTCCGCTCGTAGGTGTCGGCGTTCGGGTCGGTCTTCCCGTCCCAGTAGTCGCAGAGGGCGCGCACGAGATTGCCGTCCGGGCTTCCCGCCTTGATCGTGCTGTAAGCGGTGTTCCAGCGGACGCTTCCCGAGGAGTAGCGCTTCACGATCTCAGCGTACTCGGCCTTGTAGCCCGGCACGTGTTCCTTCGCGAAGTCGATGAGCTTCGCGATGTCGATGCAGCGTTCGCCGCCTTTGAGGCTGTACAACTGGGCGTCTGCGGGTCCGCCACGGACTTTGTTGGCACCGTTGGATGTCCGCGATGAGGGCGCGGGGTATTCAGTGGGTGGAATCGGGGAAGTCGCCCCTGGTGTGCACAGCACCGTCAACTAACCAATCCGCCGAGATTACGCACCGCAACCACGATGCTCGGTTGCCGTCGCGGTCTAGTCCTCGGTCTTGGCCATGATTGCCCAACCGGCTCGCCGGGCACTGCCCCGGCAGGTCCCCCCGCTGTCTCCGCACCCGGAACGCTCTCGCCCGTCGCGGCTTTCCCAGGAACGGCACAGGACCGCTCACGGCAGGCTCGGCACGTGGGCAACCCCCTGACGATAGCCTTGGCCGGTCTTGCCTTCCGGCTCCCCTGCAGTCCAGTAGTGGAAGCGTCTGGGCGGACCGTTCCCTGGACCTGTAGCGATGTCGCAGCCTCGGCTGACACGGAGAGTGTGTTCCATGACCTTCAACTGCCCCGTTTGCAGCCAGCCGCTCGAAGCTGACGACGGTCTCTCGGGAAGGAATACCCAGTGTTCATCCTGCGGCAGGTTCGTTCCCGTTCCGCAGGGCCGGTCAGCACCACCGCCACAACCTTTGGCACTGGAACTACCGGCATCTGCTAGCCGGAACATCGAGGCAGGCAGACCCGCAGCCACGGGTGCGCAACCGACCCCGGTTGTCATCACCGACATCAAGATGACCATCCCCGCGATGACCATCTTCATGCTCAGATGGTTCGTGGCAACCATCCCTGTGATGCTCATCTTGGGAGTCATCTACGCTCTGATCTTCTTTTCCGTGTTGGGAGGATGTGCCGCGTTGATGATGGGGGCCAAGTGATAACCTCGTCCCACCGGGTCGACCGCTGCAGCGCAACGTCTCCCGCGTCTTGGTCGCCACTGGGAGGTCTTGACCTCGGGCACCCGGCGTGGTCTGGTAGGCGGGCGGCGTAATGGGGTGGATCAGCCCGCCGACGAATGGCGAGACGGGGACCTTGGTTCGCCTCGTAGAGCGTCGTGCCGGAGTGCTTACCGACCGTGAAACCCATGAGAAGCTACCGCCTGCTTCCGTGTCTCTTGGTGCTTGCAGTGCTGTCGTGTGGCGGACAGCCCTCAACCGCCAGAACCGATACCGCGACGCCGGTTGTGCAGGAACTCGACTTGTCTGCGGCGCTTGAGGGGATTGAGCCATACATGGCGCGTGCAGCAACGCGTGTTGGGGAAGCGAAGACCCAAGTGCAGAGGGAATCCGTAGTCACGGAAGCCCAGCAGAGACTGCAACAGCTCCTCGACAACCGTCGTGTTGCGCTCAGTTTCACGGTAGGGGACGTGAGCATGCTCAACCCGTCCACTGCCTGTATCACACTGCGAATGCCGAAGCCGCTG
>CAYTWV010000851.1:0-1672 GCA_964442235.1 uncultured Myxococcales bacterium
CAGCAGCGGCAATCCTGGATGTTTCTTCAACTACACGGGGGTTTTTGCCTCCCCCGGTCCCTCCCATGAATCGTTGCAGAAACTTCAGTGGCTTGTGGATGTGCCGGAACGCACCTCGACCGCCCAGTTCTGGGGTGCGCTGCAGGAACTCTCTGTCACAGGGAAACCCAGACTCTTGGCCCTGCCCATTCAATTGGACCTTCCTCGTGGGACCACACGCATCCATCAATTGACCGTCACCCCCGAAAAGTGTGCGCTGGAAACGGCCCAGCCGCGCATCGAAGATCGTTATCTTGTTAACCTTAACGATGGAAAACAGTTGCCCCTGCTCTGGTCCCAGGAACTGACCCAGGATTCCCCATTCTGGCCGGCATCGGCCTGGCGCGAGGATGGACTGACCTGGCGGGGCGACAAGGCAACATTGCCACTGGTTCTTTACGTTCAGCGCACCCAAACCGGCCAAGACAAGATCCTTCGCTGCAACCGTTTTCGAGTGGACCTCTCGGTCGTCGTCCAGGCCCCGTTGCCAATCGCAAGCGATCCCGCTTCCAAACACCCGCTGCTTATCCTTAGCAGGCAAGAGTTCGTCCAGTCCAGCACCCAGCTTGCGGCATACCTCGAAGCCAAAACCGCCGAGGGCCTCAATCCCCTCGTCATCACCGAGGAAGAGATCGAACTGCTCATTCCAGACCCCGAATTGACCCGTGCCGAACGTATTCGAACCTGGCTGCAGCAGAACTATGTTGCCCAGGGGTTCAAGTACCTGCTCATCATCGGTGACCCCAGGTCAGATGCCCCCAACAGCATTCCCATGCAGACCTGCTTCCCAGCCAAGGGATATGACGACACCCAAGACGACGTGCCCACGGACATGTACTACTCCGACCTGACCGGGGACTGGGACTGGAACCAGAATGGGCTTCCCTGCGAACTGGAAGACTATATGGATCCCATGACCGGCAAGAAGGTCGGCGGCGTGGACTTGACCCCCGAACTTTTGGTAGGCCGAATTCCGCATCAGGGCACCAGCCCGAACTTCAGTGACGAAGTCCTGAAGCGCACCCTGGCCTATCAGAGTTGGATCGGCATGGCGTGGACCAACCGCGTGCTGCTTCCCTCTCCGCTGGTCACATTCCCCGACGGCAACTACGTAGACATCACACAAGTGGCCCGCTACCTGATCAACAAGGTTCTGGTTCCCAACGGGATTCCCTTCTGGGTGCTTGGGGAAGCCGACGGCAACCTGCCGGGCTCGGCCCCCTATGACCAACCCCTGACGCCTGACACCATGGCTTCCACCTGGGAAGAGGGATACGGCGTGGTCTTCTGGTGCGCCCACGGCAACGAAACAGCCGCCTATCGAGACATCTGGTGGAAGGATGATAACGACGACGGCTTGCCGCAGCAGCGTGAAGTCGAAGAGCCCGCCTTTATCATCGCCGCAGACTTTTTCCAAATGGTGACCGAAGAACGGCCTCCCATCGTGTTTCAAGCCTCGTGCCTGAATTCCATGCCCGAAGACGGTGGGAACCTGGCCCACTCGTTATTGCGTCGATGTTCCATCGCCAACATCGCCTCGACCCGAATCACCATGGGACTGGCACCGGGCGGCGAATGGGAACCCTCTCCCTTCTCTCCGGGCGCATTCACCATGGGCATATACTTTGTACAC
>CAYTWV010000852.1:0-1662 GCA_964442235.1 uncultured Myxococcales bacterium
CAGGCTGGCCGGGATTTCGGGTGTCGAGTCCCTTCCATGGTGGGAAGATAGAGGAGGGTGGAGCCGAGGGCAAGGGCTGAGGCTAGGTGCGCCAGATCACGTGCCCGTCGATGGAGATGTAGCCCCAGTTCCCCACTTCCCACTCAACCCGTAGGATGCTGCCAAGAATGAGTCTTCCAGCATCGGGGAAACGATATGGGAGGACGTTCCGGCCACTGGTATCGATCACACACCACTCCTCACCGGTGCAAGCCCACGCCAGTCCCGCCTCAAACGGGGTGACATTGTCAAAGCGGAAGGAGATAGCCTCGCGGCCCTGTCTGTCCACGAATCCCCACATCTCGTTGCGCGACACTGGCAGGAGTCCCTGGCCAGAGGGCATGGCTCCGTCATACCGGGCGGCAACCGCCCAGCGTCCCATCCTGTCCAGATAGCCCCACTGGGAGCCATTGCAGGCCACTGCCAATCCCTCGTAGAATGGCCCTACTTCGGGGAAGGGGGTACGCAACACACAGGCCCCCTCAGTATCGATGAAGTGGACCTCTTCCCTGAGCACCACATGCGCCCAGCCGGCATCGTCGAATGGCGACGCATCATCGAACACCAGTGGCAGTATGACCTCGCCGGCACGGCCGACGAAGCCGAACTTGTCGTTCAGGCTCGCGAGCGCCATCCCGCTGGTTGGGCAGGTCAGGGTCTCGTAGCGAGGGGAAAACAGAGGCAGTCCGTCCTTGTCGATGAGGCAGAAGAGTTCCCCCTGGCACACGGCAGCAACACCGCCCCAGTAGGGTCCTGCATCCTCATAGACGCAATCAACGACGACACGCCCACCACGGTCAATGTAGCCGAAGCGCCCCCCCTGGCCGACGACAGCCCGCTCTTCATCGAACATGTCAGCGAACAGGAACTGGGGGCGGATGACCAGCGTCCCTCGCCGGTCAATGTAGCCGAACTGACCATCGAGACAGACTGGAAGTAATGGAGGCAAGAACACTGCACCACCCTCGGAGCCATCCTAATACACCGTGAGACACACCGGTACACCCGCACCGATCCCTTCACGTTTGCCGAAGGTTAGGAATGCTGCACCGCCTCCGCCCCCTCCGCCTCCACCGCAGGTGCCAACCGTCTTGTAGACAGCGTAGGCTGTGATGCAAGCCCCAACCGCGACCTCGGTTCCGTCGTGGACCAGCTCCTCGTACTCCTTTCTCTCACAGCAGGTCTTGGAGACCGGCACGACCTCGAACCGCGGAACCTTGTTATACTTGAGCTTCTTCATGCACTTCTTCACTGCGCCCGGCACAGGCCCCGTCCATCCGTGCGAGATGCCAAAATCAGGCAAGCGGGCGGAGCCACCTCCATCGCATGTGCTTGGGATCGCGCCCCCGCCGCTGGCGCATCGCCAGTGAACGTGATACCCTTGGTTGGCGCCGCTGGTATCGAAGTCGACACACACTTGGCAACTGCCGCAGACGAGGCGATATCTGCTCATTCCAAGCAGATCAACTGAGTCATCTGGTGAGTTGTGGACGAAGGAGTAGAGTTGCTTTCCCTCTTCCTGCTCTATCGGATCCCGGCTCGTCCAGCGTCCCAGTCCAGGACTGTAGTAGCGACGGCCCGCTACTACACCGACGTTCGCTGGCCGCACGTTCCAGGGCCTCA
>CAYTWV010000853.1:0-1658 GCA_964442235.1 uncultured Myxococcales bacterium
GTGCCGCCCAGGGTTCCGCTGGCCAGGGTGGGCATGCCTATTGACCATGTGGCACCCAGAGAGATGCTGACGACCCAGCCGGCCCTGGACCAGAACCCCGTGGTGTCGCCCGACGGCAAGTGGATTCTGTACACGTCACACCAGCGACCTGGGTTTGAGTCGGACCTGTTTCGACTGACACTGATTCCGGTGGATGGGGGAACCCCAAGCTATTTGGGAGCGGAGTTGGATCAGTGGGTTATGGAATATGGATTCTTCCCGGACTCCAACAAGATCTGGTTTGCGATTCACGACCAGGGGCGAATTTCGATCTTTACCACGACGGTGGGAGCGGCGGCGCCCAAGAAGGTGTTAGGTGGGGCCTCCCATTCTATGATCGTGTTGGATTCCAAGGGTGAGCGGTTTGCCATGGTAAGGCAGACGTTGGCTCAGGCAGCGGAAGTCTGGTCGTTCCCTGTGGAAGGGGGCAAGGGCGAGAAACTGACCGGGCTGAACGATTGGATGGCCAAGGATCTTCAGTTGGCTACCGTGGAGGATTTCTGGTGGGAGGGGGCCGAAGGTACGAAGGTTCACGGATTCCTGCTGTTTGGGCCGGGCACCAGCAAGGCCCAGAAGAATCCCTTTGTCATGGTGATTCATGGCGGCCCGCAGGGGATGTGGGAGGATTCGTTCCATCCAAGGTGGAATGCGCAGCTCTTTGCGGCTCCGGGGTATGTGGTGTTGGTCCCGAACCCAAGGGGCTCTTCGGGCTACGGGCAGAAATTTGTGGATGGGGTCAGCCGAGATTGGGGGGGCCGGGTCTACGAGGACCTGATGAAGGGCGTCGATGCCCTTGTGGCCAAAGGCTGGATTGACGAGAAGCGCATGTGTGCCGGCGGAGGCAGCTTCGGCGGCTACATGACCAACTGGATCCTGGCCAACAACAATCGGTTCGCATGTCTGTTCTCTCATGCGGGTGTGTACGACTTGCGTTCCATGTACGGGACCACCGAGGAACTGTGGTTCCCCGAGTGGGAGTACGGTGGAATGCCTTGGAACTCCGAGGATTATGAGAAATGGTCGCCGTCCACTCGAGTCGCCAGCTTCAAGACACCCACCCTGGTGCTTCATGGGGCCAATGACTTCCGGGTGCCTGAGAGCCAGGCCATGCAACTCTTCACGGCGCTGCAGCGAATGGGCGTGCCGTCGAAGTTTCTCTATTTCCCCGACGAGACACACTTCGTGGTTCGTCCCAAGAATTCGAAGTTGTGGTATGACACGGTACACGGCTGGTTGCACCAGTGGTTGAAACCGTAGCAGTGTTCTCCGGCAAAAAGGAGTATGTGCGATGAGTGACAGGAAGTTCACCCTGGAAGAGCTGAAACAATTTGATGGGAAGGAGGGCCGGCCCGCCTACTTTGTGGTGGATGGCATCGTGTATGATGCCAGCGCCTCGAAGTTGTGGCGCAATGGGACCCATGTGCGAGTCCACAACGCCGGAGGGGATTTGTCCGGGGCGATTCTGGTGGCCCCGCATCCCAGGGACCGGCTGGAGAGCCTGGTCAAAGTGGGAGTGGTAGAGCAGATGCCGGCCATGGAGAAGGCCAGGCAGCAGGCGGAAGCCGACCCCATTCCGTGGTATGCGAAACTCTCGTACAAGATGCACGGGCATCCGGCGT
>CAYTWV010000854.1:0-1654 GCA_964442235.1 uncultured Myxococcales bacterium
TGACACATCAGGTCACCTCAAAAACTCGGCGGCAACCGGGGTCGATTCGTACTAGATTCTAAAGTGTAGTGGCTTTCGCCTGGCCTGAACCGGCGGCAAATCTGTCGCTGAAAAACCCTATCGAACGACTCGAAATCCAATTGCGGTGGTGCTGACGTCAGGCATCTCACGGTGGCGTTTGTAGGTGGGCAGGAAGGTTGCGGGAAGGCTCCAGTCGCCGCCTCGTAACACTCGCTGCATCCCGTCGGTGGACCCTTGGGGTGCCAGTTCCGGCGAGGTGGCATAAATTTTGGCATCGAACCAGTCCAGTACCCATTCGGACACATTTCCGGCCATGTCACACAGTCCCCACTCCGAGTTGCCCTTGCGATGGGCGCAAACCGGATGAGGAGCGTCCTTTCCGCAGCCGGCCTTGGCCTCTTTGTCGACCTGGAACACGGCCATATTGCAGTCGGGCTTGCTGGCGCCCCAAGGGTAGACCAGCTTACGATTGCCTCGGCTGCGGGCCGCAAACTCCCACTCGGCTTCGGTGGGCAAACGCCCGCCCACCCATTTGGCAAAGGCCAACGCCTGAGCGTAGTCCACGCAGGTCACAGGCAGGTCCTCTTTGCGCAGTTCCGCCGGGGCCACCTTGGGCTCCCAGCGGGGTCCCGCCTTCACCAGACACGAGCCGTCCTCCCAGTGAGGAGCCGTGCACGCACCCGCCTTCACGCAGGCCAGGTACTGCTTCACGGTCACTTCGGACTTCGAAATCTCAAAACCCTCCAGGGTGACCTTGTGTGCAGGCTGTTCCCACTCGTCGCAGGACTCCATGCCGGCCGTGCAACCCATGTCGAAGAACCCGCCCTTCAGCTTAATCCAGCGAATCCCGGCATCAGCGCCCTCGGCAGCGACCACGTCAGTGCAGACCAAACCGACCAGCAGCGCCAGACACGCTGCCCCAAACTTGTGAACAATGGATGTCATGGGGGACTCCTTGGACAGAACGGAAACTCTTAGAGAATGCCCTTGGGCTTATTCTGGATCTCTTCGATGGCCTTTTGAGCTGCGGCCTTCAGTTCGGCGTCGTCAGTGAAGTTCACGAACTCGGACAGAGGCTTCAACGCCTTGTTGTGGCCCAGCAGACGCAGGCCCTCGATGGCGGCGGCCTGCACGACCCTTTCTTGATCCACAAAGCCACGGGCGATGTCTTCGATCACGTTGTGGTCTCGGCTGCGGCTCAACGCCATCAGTGCAGCGGCGCGCACTCGGGGATCCTTGTGGTTCAACAGGATGCCCGACTGCAGCAACGGCACCACCTTGGGATCGATGATCCACTGGATGCCCTGGACGGCGGCAAGCTGAATCTCGGGATCCGGATCAAACAGTCCTCTGGAGTACAAATCAAAGAACTCTCGGTGTTCTTCGGGGGTTTCGTTAAGCGTGGCCACGGCCTTGATGGCTTCGGCTTTCTCTTTGGGCTTGGGCGAACCGACCATGGTCTTCAATCTGGGGCGCCCGTCCTTCAGCTTGCGTTCACGCACCTGGATCAGGGACGCCACACGCACGTCATCGTCGGGGTCTTCCATAAACGCCACGATGACCGAATCGCCTTCGGGGCTCTTCAGCGCTGCCGCCGAAGCCAGTGCCATCAAGCGAATTTTGGGATCGTCGT
>CAYTWV010000855.1:0-1653 GCA_964442235.1 uncultured Myxococcales bacterium
CCCACTATCTGCTTTCGTTCGTCTTTTCCAGGCTGGTGTTCCTGATTGCCGAAGTGGCGGCCATCATGGGGTTTGGCTGGCTTGTGTTCGGTGTGGGGTGCAAGGGCTCTCTGGCCAGCGCCGTGTTTGTGGCCGTTCTGGGCGCCGCTTCCTTCGCCGGAATCGGACTGATGATTGCGGCCCGGCCCCGCACCACCGAAGCGGTGTCAGGGTGGATGAATCTGGTTCAACTGCCCATGTGGCTGCTTTCGGGTTCGTTTTTCAGCTACGAGCGGTTCCCCGAAGTGCTGCACCCCTTCTTCCGCCTGTTGCCCTTGACGGCCATTAACGACGGCATGCGGGCCATCATGAACGAAGGGGCCTCGCTGCTGGATGTCTGGCACCCGGTAGCGGTGCTGGCGGCCTGGGCCATCTTGTCGTTTGCCGTCGCTCTGAAGTTCTTCCGCTGGCAGTAGTTCCCCCGAACAGCGACCCGGCCCATTCCATTCTTATTGACAATGTTTCCCTGGGTATGGCTCTTGTTTCCAGGTAGTTGAGTCTAAGGGTGCGAGGTTCACGGATGCAGGCGACAAGTTGGGTTGTGGGAAGCATCGAGACGGCTGTGGGGCCCGTGCCGCAGGTTCGGGTGGGGCTTTCGGCGTCGGACTGGGCGGGGAATGTGGCACGTCGGTGGGCTATCGGTCGCACGGGTTATACGGTAGCGCCGGGGCTTTACGCCGTGGGCAATCCGGGAAAGGACTCCGCCGTGTTGGTTTCGGCCAACTACAAGCTCAGTTTCGACAAATTGCGGAGTGAGTTGGGCGGTCTGGATGCCTGGATTCTGGTGCTGAACACCAAAGGAGTGAACGTCTGGTGTGCTGCGGGCAAGGGCACGTTTGGCACCGACGAACTGATTCGGCGGATCGAGTCTACGGGTCTTTCCCAGGTGGTCAGCCACAGGCAGGTGATTGTGCCGCAGTTGGGTGCACCGGGAATCACGGGTTACGAGGTCCAGGCCCGCACCCGGTTCAAGGTGGTTTATGGCCCGGTCCGAGCCTCGGATATCAAGGCGTATCTGGGGGCGGGGAACCAGGCCACACACGCCATGCGCCGAGTTCAGTTTGGACTGTGGGATAGACTTGCGGTGGTGCCCGTGGAACTGGTTCAGGGAGGGACCCGTGCGCTGGGCATTGCGGCCCTGTTTGTGCTGCTTGGCGGTCTTGCCAGGGACGGATTTGTCTTGGACAGGGTCTTGACTGTGGGGCTGCCCGATGCTGCGCTGCTGCTGGCGGCCTTCATTGCGGGTTCCGTGGCTACGCCGGTTTTGCTTCCGTTTGTGCCCGGTGCGGCGTTTTCCTGGAAGGGCTTTTTGCTGGGATTGATGGCGGTGTTGGGGGTCTGGTACCCGGTATTTGGCCTGCCGGGGCCCCAAGGTTGGGTGGCGTTGACGGCCTGGCTGCTGATGGGCTCGGCGCTTTCCAGTTTTACGGCGATGAACTTCACCGGGGCTTCGACCTATACGTCGTTGTCGGGGGTTCGAAAGGAGATGCGAGTTGCGGTGCCTCTGCAAGCGGCCGCAACGGTTTTGGGTCTGGTCTTATGGGCCATAGCCAGGTTTGGGTGAGACCCATGTTTGGACTGAAATACCTTTCGAATGTCAGCACGCTGAAATTG
>CAYTWV010000856.1:0-1653 GCA_964442235.1 uncultured Myxococcales bacterium
TTCGCGATCTTCGCTGATGCGGAGGATGTCGCGTTCGACCTCGTCGAGCAGGGCATCCACCTCGCCTTGATGATCATAGACTCGCGCAACGACCGAGGTGCAGGCCGTGAGCATCCGGCGCAAGACGAGCTTTTCGCGGATGATCTAGAGGTAGTAGGAGAGATTGGCCGCGCTGGGCACGGCATCCTGAAGGCTGCTCAGGTAGGCCAGTCCACCGACCGACTCGAGTTGGTTGGAATCCTTCAGCTTCTGCTGAACCGTGATGAGATCGATGGGGTTCTTGCTGTCGTACATTTCCGCCAGCGTCTGGTAGATCAACTGATGCCGCTGGTCGTAGAAGGTTTCTGCACCGGCCTTGAGCGTTTCGATGCACACGCCCATGGCTTCGTTGGGGGAAAGCAGAACGCAGCCGAGCACGCCCTGTTCGCCTTCGATGGAGTGCGGGGGCAGGCGATCCAGTGAGGAGATGTCCAATTTCGGGCGGACACGACGTGAACGTTTGAAATCGGGCCGTGGTTCTTCCGAGGCAGCTCCGCCGCGCTCGTCAGGAAGATCTTGCATGAGGTAGATTGAGAGACTGGGAGGCACCGGGCGGAAGCAAAGATTGTGCGCAAGTGGCAGCGAATAACTCGTGCCGCTCGGTGCTTGCTTCTGCAGGTTGTTCTGGATCGGAATCCCCCGGCCGGGATCGGCCGGAAAACGGGCGCAAAATCAATTCCAGGGAAGGGCCTGAAGCCGGATTCACAATCCCTTGAGGAGTTGCTTCAGCCGCTGCCAAGCAGTTTCCCGGGCCTTTTTATTCTCAGGGCTTCCGGCCGGATCTTCACCCGCACGCATGAAGCCATGGCCCGCGCCTTCATAAAGGACCGGTTCGAAGACCTTGCCCGCTTTTTTCATCAACAGTTCGGACTTCGGCAAGGTGGCGTTGACCCGTGCATCGTTCCCGCCATAAAACCCGTAGACGGGGGCATGGATCTTGGCCAATTCGCGTTCATCTTCGCTGCCCGAGCCATAGAACACGAAGCCCGCCTTCACTCCGGCATGCTGGCTCACAAAGCGAAAGGTCTGGGTGCCACCCCAGCAGAAGCCCCCGACGGCCACCTTGCCATTGCAGGCGGGGAGTTTCTGGACGTAGTCACAGGCCGCCTTCAAGTCAGCGGTGACCTGGTCTGGAGGTAGGGATCCGATCTTGGAACGGGCTCCGTCCGGACCGCCCAGAGAGTCGGTGCCTCCGCCATTGGGGCCGGTTCCTGAAAGGAGATCCGGCGCTATGGCGATGTAACCTGCCTCAGCCAATTGGTCAGCCACACCACGGACCCAGTCCGTTAGCCCGAAAATCTCATGGATCACCACCACTGCGGTGGCCTTTCCTTTGACTTCCGGATAAGCCACCCAGCACCGCACCTCTCGGTTCCCGTGGCGGATGGTAACCCATTCCAGATGGCGCGGAGATTTCTCAAGGCGTGGCTTGGCCCAATCCTGGCCAAGGGCGATGCCACTCAGGCAGCACAGCAGGGCCAGGGAACGGAGAAGAAGGTTTGTCGACATGAGGTGATGGGGTGCGGTTGTGGGTTTTGACAGGAGTACAGGGCGATTAGCGGAGGTGCCGATCGGCGAACTTCAAATAGAATTCCCAATCGACCTCCGTCAATG
>CAYTWV010000857.1:0-1642 GCA_964442235.1 uncultured Myxococcales bacterium
TGGCGTCCCGGTAGATGGGGTCGACTGGGGAGTCACCGCGTTGGAGAGACGGTCCTGAATGGCAGCAATGGCCCTATCTAGCGATGCGGGTAGCCACCATGGGAGCTCCAAAGTGGCCTCGAAGCATGCTTCCGCATCCTCATCCTCAGGGATCACTCCCATATCCATAGCTTTGCGGCATCTCTCAAGTCTCTCATCGTTGGCATTGCGGGTGCGGGCGACGGCGATGTCTTCACCAATACGGGCACGGACGAGCAGCAGCACCTTCAACACCTTCTTGCCGCCAGTTTGGCCCAAAGCCCGTATGACGTCCTCCCGGAAGACCTCGCTACTGCTCTTGTAGTGAGCAAACACGTAGTCAAGCAGTTGGTCCTCGAATTGGGCGTGCCCGGCTGCATACAGCGCTGCCTTCTCCGACAAGTTGATATGTCTCAGACCCCCACGCTCTTCAAGCGCTGCGAAGATGTCTTCGTTTGTCGTGGTGTGGTACAGAGCGAGCAGTGAGCTTTCGAAACCCACGAGATTCCCATTGGCATAGGCTTGCAGAAGCGCAGGGACCGCAACGTTGGCTGAGGAGCCCGCCGACTTCAGTTCATCAAAGAGTTGGAGATGATCGTTGAAGTCCCCGCATCGGAGGCGCATCTCCACCTCTACGGGGTCAACAAGACCCATGTCACCGCTACTGTCAGACGTCATGTTTGGACCATCATTGGTGGTGTTTCTCGAATGGTTCCAAGCATACCTCGTATGAACAGGTGGCGTCAAAGCCTAGGGAGCAGGTAGGCAGCGGAAGGGCATCGTGAAAAAGCGACTGTGGTGAGATGAGCCCACGGGGTATGACCGACCGCCGCTGGCTTCGGTCTCATCGCTCGGGAATGGCTGACTGCGGTAATTCCATGATGCCGCAGGTTCCGTGATGGTTGCTTGCTGGCGATGCGCACGGTGTGGTTGGCATTTTGGCGCCCATGGGCCTGTCCGGTGCGCCCCACGTCTGGCGATCTGCCGTCTGGGAGGACGAAAGGGCGGGGGCCGTCAGTCCAATCGGAGGTGGGGCGCCGTGGGCGATCGGCGGTATTCCGAGGAGCTTTCCAGTCAGATTGGAGAGTTCCGGAGCCCGAATGTCGGCCGCCATCGGGCGGACCGCAACCGAGGAGGAGAGACGGCCAGTCTCGATTACGGCTCGAGAAGCCGGTGCAATTGGCCGGCCAGATAGAAAGGGATGGAGATCAGGCGGTACTGGACCGGTACGCCTTCGGTCGTCTTGACGTTGATTTCGGTGACGGAAGGCCGGTCCGCATTCACGCGTACCGCCAGGTCCAGATGCCGGATCGCCATGAACTGGTGGAGTGACTTGAGCGTCCCCGTGGTTCCCGCCTTCACCTCCACCGGCACAATCCGGGATCCGTGCTGGACAAGGTAATCCACTTCGGCCTCAGCGCCCTTTTGCTCGCTGCTCCAGAAGTGAAGCGCTCGCTCTGAAAAATGGGGCAGGGCGGCCCGGAGAACCTGTCCCACCGACTGCTCGGCCAGGCCCCCCTCGTTCACCAGGACCAGGCTGGCCAGGTCCGAGACCCGCCGCAGCGTCAGTCCCAGTGCCGCGCAGACCAGCCCCGAATCCAGGAAGATGACTTTGAAGACCCGT
>CAYTWV010000858.1:0-1639 GCA_964442235.1 uncultured Myxococcales bacterium
GTTGGTCACCGTCACGGTGCGTTCAATGGTCCAATTCTGGGCTACGATGCCAAAGTCCACTTTGTCGGCAGGGTCCAGTTTGATGAACGGGGCGTCGATGTTGCCGTAGGTCAACACGGGCAGTTCGGCCTCATCAAAATCGTTGCTGGAAATCATCAACGTGCCGATGGGGTCCGACGTGGTGGGGAAGTAGGCCGTAGGAGCGAACGAGATCTTAAAGGCGTGGTTCTCGCCGGACTTCAGCACCATGGGGAAAGTCAGGCCCTCTTCGACCTTCAGGTCCGCATTGGAACCGTCGGCGAATTTCATGGCCGAAATCTTGAGTTCGTGTTCACCCATGTTGAAGACGGTCATGTCGATGGTCTTGGTGTCGCCAACGGCTACCCATCCGAAATCAAGCGTGGGGGGGGTGATGTTGATTTCCGGGCCCACTTCCTGCCCAATCAGGTTCACCGTGGTCTGCTGGAGCATGCCGCCTTCGTTATAGGCAATGACCAGCACGCCTTCGTCGGCATCGCCGCCTTCGGGGGTATAGCTCAAGTCGATCAGGTACGAGTCCTGGGCCGGCACCACGATGGGGAAGTCGGGCTTCTCGACGACCTTGAAGTCGCCACTGCTGCCCACCTGGATGAAGGAGTTTGCCAGAGAAACTTCGGTCACACTGGCGTTGGTAATCGTCAGTCGGACAATCTTGGTCTCGCCGCCCAACACCTTGCCGAAATCGACGGGGCTGGGGAAGAGCACCAACCCTGTGCCTGCCGAGGTCACCGAGATGGGGATCTCGACCATGGGGTCGTTGGCTGCGTTGCTCTCGATAATCAGCATGGTCGACGGAGGTACATCTTCCGTGGCTGTGTAGGTGACCTGCACAGAAGCCTTGTCGCCCATGGGGATGACTTCAAATGTTGGCTGCGTGCTGGAGAAGGGGGTGCCATCATCACGAATGAAGACTCGCTCCAACTCCAGCGGGTCGCCCGAGCCGACGTTCTTAATGACAACCGTCAGGGTCTGAGCCTGGCCGGGAGCGGCCGCCGGGAACACCAGTGCTGTGGGGTTGACCTCGATTTCGGGCAGCGTGTCCGTGGAGACACCACTCTTGTCATCGCCGCAAGCCAGCGCCAACAGAAAAACGGAACCCAACATCAGATACTGACTTCGGAATACGGCCTTCATGATACCCCCTTCAAAGAAAGAACGGCTGAACTGGCACATCCTCCGCTTTGCCGGGGCGGCAACCGGAGACTGCCCAACCAACCACGGGATTAAGAATGCACCACGCACCCTCTAAAACCATCCCGATTCAAACCCGGCCTAGCCTACAGAAAAGAGCAGCACAACGCAATAGGTTCAGCCACTGCCACAAGCGCGTCAAACAGGCCATGGACCACAGGGCTTGGGCCCCGATGGGGACTGGGTTTCATTCGTTTTGAAGGGGGAGGTTTGCCAGAGAGTTGGGCGGGAAAAGCGGGCGAATCGAACTACTGATAGAAGTAAGGATTGGCGTACTGCGGAGTGATCTTGTACGGGCCGCCTTGGCCCTGAACCTGGGTCACCTTGCCGGAGGGCCATTCCACGGTGGCGACATCCCACATATCCTGGTCCTGCAACAGCACGTCCTTAATCTCGAAGACCAGGATGC
>CAYTWV010000859.1:0-1638 GCA_964442235.1 uncultured Myxococcales bacterium
CAGGCTTAAGGTCAATACCCGAGAAATCGGAGCGCCTCTTCCGAGGCATTGAGGTTGGACACGTCTTCTACCTTGGCACCAAGTACTCCAAAGCCATGGACTGCAGCTTCCTCAACGAGGAGGGCAAACCCCAGCCTTGCGTGATGGGATGTTACGGCATCGGCGTGACTCGAGTCATGTCCGCTGCCATCGAGCAGAACCACGACGACAAGGGCATGATCTGGCCCATTCCCATTGCTCCCTTCGAAGTCGCCGTACTTTCGTTGGTAGCCAAGGACCAGGCTGTTGCCGATCTGGCAGAGAGCCTTTACACCAAACTGCTGGACGCCGGCATCGATGTCATCCTGGACGATCGCCCACTGCGGCCTGGTGTGAAGTTCAACGATGCAGATCTGATCGGCTATCCACTGCAACTGATTGTGGGCCAGCGGGCCATTGACGAGGGCAACGTCGAGTTGAAAGATCGTAAGACCGGCGAGCGCCTGAATATGCCCGCAGAAGCGGCTCTTGCGTGGCTTATAGAGCGGGTTCGCAGCGCCAAACGCCTGCCGGTGAACGCATGACTGAATATCCTCGGCGACAGACCGAAGAGGCGCTGACCCTTTTTGGTGCCTCCCACGTGCTGGATCTGCTGGCTCACACACCCCAGTGTGTGCAGGAGATCTGGGTCGATACCGAGGAGGCCGAGGTAGGGCGCCGAGCCGAGGCCATGGTCCACGGGCTTCGAGTGCGCGCGGCGTCTCGTGACGACCTGCGGCGTATCGGTGGCCCCGATGCCCGCCAGATCGTGGCTGTCTTGAAGCCCCTGGAATACCTGGAGTTATCGGCCCTGCTTCCGCGACTGAAGGCGCATAGCACCCTTCTTGCGTTGGATGGGGTGACGGATCCGGGGAACTTGGGCGCCATTTTGCGTAATGCGGCCTTTTTTGGGGTGGACGGAGTCCTGCTTCGCCGAAATGGCGGGGCTTTGGTGAACAGTGTGGTCCTGAAACGATCTGCTGGGGCCGCTGCCCGAATCCCTTTGGTGCTGGTGACCAATCTGAACCGGGCGCTGGTCTCCTTACGGGAAGCGGGCTTCTGGTCCTATGCCACGTTGCCCGGGGGCGGCAGGGAGCCCCATGAAGAGGCCTTCCCGGCCCGCACCTGCCTGGTGTTGGGGGATGAAGGGAGGGGCTTGCGGCCCAACGTCGCAGCGCATTGCGACTTGTCGCTGCGGCTTCCCGGAGGCTTTGAGTCATTGAATGTCGCCTCCTTTTCTGCGGTGGTGTTGTATGAACGCTATCGTCAGGAACGGTCATCAGGGATGGCACCAAAAAATCCTTGACACGGGTAGGGGGTGAGAGTAAAACAGCCGGGCTTATGGGAGTTCCCCTTGGAAAGCCCAAGGGATGTTGTGCTGCGCTGGCGTAGCTCAACGGTAGAGCAGCGGATTTGTAATCAGCAGGTCGTGGGTTCAAATCCCGTCGCCAGCTCCAACTCCCGGTGGGCATTGAAATTTTGAAGGCGGGGTTCCCGAGTGGTCAAAGGGAACAGACTGTAAATCTGTCGCCGACAGGCTTCGAAGGTTCGAACCCTTCCCCCGCCACCCGGTAGTAAGCGGGAGTAGCTCAGTTGGCTAGAGCATCAGCCTTCCAAGCT
>CAYTWV010000860.1:0-1626 GCA_964442235.1 uncultured Myxococcales bacterium
GTAACTGAACCCCACCGTGAGTCCATCCTCCGGAAAAGTAGCCGAGCAGTTGTCCACCATGGCCTGGTCATAACTGACATCATGGTCGATAGCATCGGTGTATCCCCTGGGTTTCAGCACAGAAATCAGCGGACTTCCGTCCACGCCCTTCCACACGCCGATGCCGAATGGAATTTCCACGATGGCCTGCCAGTACAACTTCTGAGTCGAAAAGCCCTTAAGTCCGCAGTGTGATGCGACGGTTGGCAGGGCATATCCAAAACCGAAACAGTCTGGCAGGAACACATCCACGCTACTCTTGCCCAGTTTCTCCCGGAAGTAGCGATTGCCGATTAGAAAATGCCGCAACAGGGCCTCGGGTGACGGGACGTTCACATCCCCGGCTTCCAGGGCACTACCGCCAGGCGCCCAACGGCCCTGCTCCACCCACTTCAGCAGTTCGGCGAAGACCTCGGGATAGTATTCCTCAAGGAGCATATAGCGGTAGGCCCCTTCCCAACTGAAGTTGAACTTTGGAAACTGTTTGAAGAGTTTAAATGTGTCACTGAATGTACTTGGAATATGAATCCGTATCGTCTCCTGAATATTAAAGTACCACTGTGTATCCAAGTGAGAGACCCCGACGGTATAGAGCTTCTGGGCAACCGAGGGATCCGCGGCCCTGACTGGCGCCGCCCAAAGGGCCAAGAGGCCAGCCAACATCGTTACGTACCTTACTGAGGTCGATTTCATCATCATGTCCTCCGGCGGGGGCACATGGCCAACCCTAGTGACAGAGACTGACATTTGAGGTCGGTGCTGTCAAGCAGGGGCTCCAGCCTGCCGAGAGCCCTCAGTTACACAGGAAAGAAATGGTGTCAGTCTCTGCCTTTTGGTAGGCTGGCGACGAGGGGGATGGCATGAAGGTAATCAATTCGACCGTATGGGCATTGTTCTTGAGTTGGGCGTGCTTGGGGTGTGGGCAAAAGGGGGACGGTGGGCAAAACGGGGACGGAGGACAAGAAGGGGACGCCGATACCACGTATGTTGCGGACTTGGGCTGTGAGCAGTGTACCGGCACTCAGGATTCAGCGTCCGACATGGTGAACGAATTGGCCTTGACGGACGGAGCAGACCATCCCGATGCCAATGATGTGGACGGGCGTGACCCAACCGCACCCTATTGTGAGGGCTCAATTCTGATGGCGGGTAGCAGCGGAACCCCCTTGGCAGCGTTGGACTGTGCAGCCCAGGGTTGGGGTTGCAAACAGGGGGCGTGCGTTGCGGGCGAAATCGAGACCAAGACCGAGGCCCAGTGGAGGCAGCGGCTGGTAGAACTGTCCATTCAAAACGCTCTGGACCCCATGGAATTGGACTCGTTTGGAGGGTGGGTTAATGCGCCCCAGTCGCTGGGAACGCCCGTGGCCGGCCCCTTCTTCACCGTGCAGAAGTTTAACGGCAAATGGTGGTTTGTTACGCCCCAGGGTCATCTGTTCCTGTCCAAAGGGGTGACCGACGTGAACATCGACGGCCACGCCCTGACGCAGGCGGACCCTTACCAGTCGCTTGTTCAGAAGTACGGCAGCGAAGAGCAGTGGGTCAGCGCTTCGGTGCAGAGGATGGACCAGTGGGCATTCAATACGGTGG
>CAYTWV010000861.1:0-1623 GCA_964442235.1 uncultured Myxococcales bacterium
TACTAGCTACAACAAATTCGCTGCCATTTCAGCCAGTTCCGAACGTTCGCCCTTCTCCAGGGTCATGGTCCCGGCAATGGGGGAATCACGGAAACGGACCAGGGTATAGGTCAATCCGTTGCTGAGCGAATCCAGATAGGGATTGTCGATCTGGTAGGGGTCTCCGGTCAGCACGACCTTGGTTCCCTCGCCAGCACGAGTCAGGATGGTTTTGACCTCATGGGGCGTCAGATTCTGGGCTTCGTCCACGATGAGGAACTGGTTGGGAATCGATCGTCCACGGATGTAGGTCAACGGTTCGATTTGCAGGATGCCCATGTCCTTAAGGCCCTGAATTGCGGAAACGCCGCCAGCGCCCCCCTTGCGCTCCTTTTTGTTGGTCGTGAGCAAGAAGTCGATGCTGTCATAGATGGGCTGCATCCACGGGTTAAGTTTTTCTTCGATGGTTCCGGGAAGGAAACCGATGTCACGCCCCATGGGGAAGACGGGCCTGGAGACCAGGATCCGGTCATAAAGCTGCTCGTCGGTGACTTTGTTAAGCCCGCATGCGACGGCGACAAGCGTCTTGCCCGTTCCGGCTTTGCCGACCAAGGTCACCAGTTTGATCGAGTCGTCGAGCAGCAGGTTCATGGCGAAGATCTGCTCTTTGTTTCGAGCCCGAATCCCCCAGACACTGCGCTTGGCGTCGGCTTCCCGGATGTGCAGGATGGACTTCTTGTCGCGGGAAACACGCCCCAGCGCATTCCAGTTGGGGTCATTGGGGTCGGTCACGGTCAGCAACATGTTGGCATAAAAGGTGCCGGTGGGAGGCAGGTCGATTCGGCCTTCACGAGTGAGTTGCTCAATGGTCGAAGCAGGCAGGCTGACATCGCCATACCCTTTGTACATCTCCACCGGACGGACGTGGCCCTTCTCATAGTCCTCGGCCCGGATTTCCAGTGCGTCAGCACGGATTCGCAGGTTCGTGTCCATGGTAATGAACACGGTTTCCAGCGACGGCTCGGCTTTGGAGAGGTGCCAGGCCACGGCAAGGATCTTGTCGTCCTGGATGGACATGGTCTTCAGGTCGTTGGGAATATCCCCATCGGCGAAAAGAACCCGCAACATGCCGCCGCTCTCCAGCTTGACGCCGTTTTTCAGCGAGCCCATCTTGCGGTATTTGTCCATCATGCGGGAGACGGTTCTTGCGTTGCGCCCTAACTCGTCTTGATGCTTCTTGAAATTGTCGATTTCCTCAAAAACATAAACAGGGACGACAACATTATGGTCCTCAAAGGCATTCAGAGCATTTGGGTCATGCAGTAGTACGTTTGTGTCAAGAACGTAATTTCTCATCGTCTTCCTCAATGTGTTCGTTCAGGGTTGGCTGTGCCAGCCAAATCTGAAGTTGGTCTACCAGAGGCCGCAGAGTTGCACGAGTCAGGGCAGAAACCGGCAACGCGCCGTAGCGCAGCGCCAGGGGATTCGGGGCAGACGGGTCGGGCAATCGGTCCGTCTTGTTCAACACGGTAATCCGGGGCACGTGGGCCAATTCCAGGTCTTGCAGCAGTTGTTCCACGGCCAGAAGTTGTTCTTCGGCCCTGGGGTTGGAGCCATCCACCACATGGAGGAGCAAATCGGCAG
>CAYTWV010000862.1:0-1616 GCA_964442235.1 uncultured Myxococcales bacterium
TCACCAACACCATCCTCATGAGCGTCACCGAGCGCATCCGTGAGATCGGCACCCTGAAGTGCCTCGGGGCGCTGGACAGCTTCGGTCCGGTGCCGTCCCCGCCGGAGTCTTTGGTCTGCAAGTAGTAGCTGTGAAGCGGGTGGCTGTAAACTGGCATTAGGTGCTTCTTTCGGGGCCCAGGGCGCTGCCCTGGGCTGAGGGATTGCGCCCCGTTGGGGCTGAGGACGGAACTGGCGAAGACGGATTCTGCGGACCCCGCAAGACGGGGGGGCCGGAGAGCCCGGGGTTCGGGCGCCGCACAGCGGGCCGGGGCGTCGGCCGTAGTTAGGATTGTCATGGACATACTTGAAGAGTTGAGGGCGGTGACCAGCAACCTCGACATGGAAGGCGTTGACTACGCGCTTTGCGGTGGACTGGCGATGGCCGTCTACGACCTGCCCCGCGCCACCTTGGATATCGACCTGTTGATTCAACTCGATTCGCTGTTTCGGGCCAAGCGTGCTGTCGAGCCTCTGGGGTTTGCCTTGAGCGCCGCCCCGATGGAGTTCCACGGCGGGAAGATCCAGATCTACCGCCTGTGCAAGATCGACCCTGAGACCGGGGAGGAACTGATCCTTGATCTCCTCTTGGTGACCCCCGAGACCGCAAGCGCATGGGCGAGTCGCCGGGAAGTTGAGTGGGAGGGTCGGGCACTGAAGGTCGTGTCCCCCGAGGGCTTGATCCTGCTGAAGTCCTTCCGTCGCAGTGGGAAAGACCAGGACGACATCGCGCACCTGAGGAGTATCATGGATGAAGGTTGACATGAGCCCGCAGGCCGTTGGGCGACGACTCCGCCAAGTCGGCGAACTGCGGCGGCTCTGCCTATCCCTGGCGCGGTCGAGTGCAGGGTGCGACATTGCCCGGAGATTCCCGAACAACAAGACGGTCCAGCGGACCTCGCAGGCGCTCGGCCGCTGAGTCTGGTCGTTGGCATCGTAACGTCATGACGCTATAATGCTGCGCAGGCACAAGGAGATCGTGCGATGCCGACCACGACCAAGCGCTCGACCATCTACTTCGACCCCGCTTTGCACAAAGCACTGCGGCTGAAGTCGGCGGAGACGTCCCAGTCCCTTTCGGAGCTGGTGAACGTTGCCGTTCGCGGCGCGCTCACCGAGGACGCTGACGATTTGGCGGCGTTCGTGGAGCGGGCGGGCGAGCCCTTGATCAGCTACGAGAGCATGCTCAAGGGGCTGAAGGCAGATGGGCGCATATAGTGTCTTCTTCCGCACGTCGGTCGAGCGAGACTTTGCCCGGATCCCGAAGCTGGACCTGCGCCGGATCATGGCGCGCATAGCTGCCTTGGCCAGCGATCCGCGACCGCCTGGATGCGAGAAGCTGTGTGCCCAGGAGCGTTACCGCGTCCGTCAGGGCAACTACCGGATCGTCTACTCCATCCAAGACCGGGAACTGACGGTGTGGATTGTGAAGGTTGGCCACCGGAATGACGTGTATCGTTGACGCGAGATCAGACCGAACCCGGGGTGAGACGTATGGCTGATACCCCCCAACCGATAGCTGCCCGCATCTTCGCCGACCGCCGGAGCGGCGCGCAGCAGGGCGTGGTGCTGCCCTGG
>CAYTWV010000863.1:0-1615 GCA_964442235.1 uncultured Myxococcales bacterium
ATCAGTATCGAACAAGACATTCTGAGCGAGGTGGACCAACTGGTTCGACGACACGTGTTTCCCAATCGTAGTCGCGCCATTCAGGAAGCCGTGAGGGAGAAGGTCCGGCGGCTCGCCGTGAACCGGCTCGCCCGCGAATGCGCGAAACTCGATCCCAAGGCAGAGCAGGCCGTGGCCGAGGAAGGCATGTCCGGGGAGGTCGCCTCATGGCCCGAGTATTGAGGGGCGATGTGCTCTGGGCCGATTTGAACCCAATCAAGGGACATGAGCAGGCCGGACTCCGGCCTGTACTCATCCTCAGCCCAGAGATCTTCAATGAACGATCTGGCACCGTGATCGCGATGGCGCTGACCAGTCAGCCGCAACGGGCAGGGTTCCCTCTGACAATGGAGATCACCAGTGCCGCGCTTCCCAAGGAAACCTGGGTGAAGATCAGCCAGATTCGAACCCTGTCGGTGGAGCGCCTCGGCAAGCGGATGGGCCGTGTGTCGGACGACGAAATGAGCCAGATTGTCGAAGGGCTCAACGAAATCATCGGCACACAACAAAGCGCTGCTGGCTATCGGCGCTAGCGCGCCTCAGCCAGAGCGCTGACGCCGTGCGGCATGAAGATGAAGACACTCAGAGCCATCCTGGTACTTGCGATGCTTCCCCTCGGCTGTCTCGGGCAAACCACGGGGCTTAGCACCCGCGTGTCTCTGTGCAACTTCCACAAGTTCCAGATAGCCAGCCTGCTCGAATTCCTCACGAAGCGCGCGGGAATCCAGATGGAGGTACGAGACCAAGCGTTCGGTCATCCTGACTCCGACCATCCGACCTATTTGGGTGTCTTCGCCAGTTTCTCAGACATACCGATACGATACCCACTGTCTTGGGCGCTTCGCTTCTCTCCCGGGATTTCGGCAGAGGTGAAGGACGGAGTTGTTGTCGTCCGTCCGTCGGGCGGCCGACAGGAACTTTCCCCCGAACTGCAGGCATACTCGGAACCGGCCGGATCGTGGACCAATTCGTTTGCTCCCGACGCGATCATCACCACGCAGCAGGAGTCGGAAGAATGGAACGTCATCCAACTCTTCTCGTACCTTTGCCATCGTCTCGGCGCGGATAACTTCGTTGTCGACCCAGCCCTTGCAGTGCAGGGGCAGACAGTGACCGTCGCCTTGAACGGGCGAACGGTTCGTGATGTGATGACCATCCTCTTGGAGAAGGCAAACGCTAGTGTGTGTTACCAAGGGGGAGTGTTGTTTCTGACAAGGAAAACCGAGGATGCCCAACAACGGCGTCCATGATCGCCTCGCAAACTCGCCGAACCTGACCCTCGCCGTACAGCCTACCCCACCACCTGCCCTCTCCCGCCTCGACCCCTTCGCACTGCGCCGCTCGCTTACCTCCAACCTCGCCATGCTGCCCACGCTCTCGCTTTCCCACCGACCATGATTCGCCAGGGCCAACGCCATCACGCAGTCGTCGTGATACCCGCTCGGAGCCGCATACGAAATCCGCCCACCTTCCCCGATGGCGTACTCATACCGCTTCATCTCGGCCGTGAGCATGTCCCAACCGCTTCGATCTTCCTTCGCGCCCTTTGCGTCCTTCTGTGGGCCGCCGTAGCCTA
>CAYTWV010000864.1:0-1608 GCA_964442235.1 uncultured Myxococcales bacterium
CATCGAACTGCTCGTCGTCATCGCCATCATTGCCATTCTCGCCGGTCTCATCCTGCCGGCACTGGCCGGAGCCAAACGCCGAGCCGCTACCACCCAATGCCTGTCACAACTCCGGCAATTCGGCCTGGCAGGCGGTCTCTACGCCAACGACCACGCCGATTTCATCCCTCCCAACCTCGACGGCGAAAACATCCCGTTGGGCGAAACCTGGGTCCAGGGATGGCTGGGCCTTCCCGGTCCAGATTGCACCAACACACTCTTTCTCAAGCAGAGCCTGCTCGCGCCCTACGTCCAGAATACGGCACTGTGGAAGTGCCCCTCGGCCCGAGATGTGACCCTCGGGCCTTTTCGAATGCCCAGGGTCCGGACTCTCTCCCTCAACGCCTTCATGGGTTCGAGTGTCCGCTCTCCAGCGGCTGAGACCTACCGCCGCATGTCAGACCTGATCCAATTGTCTCCCACCGAAGCCCTCACCTTCATCGAGGAACGGCCCGAGACCATCAACGACGGAGCCTTCTCGCTGCAGTGGGACTTCAAAGAGTCCCAACCCTCCGGGTGGATGGTCCGCGACAAGCCCGGCCATTTGCACAACCGGTCGGGCAACATCGCCTTCGGAGACGGCCATGTGGAAACCCACCGCTGGATAAACCTCGGGGTGCCCTCAGTGCCCCGGAATGATTTCGAAGCCCCCAACGATCCCGACGTGCTGTGGTTGCAGCGCCATGCCACCTGGCGGGCCCCAGAGGCCATCCGCAATTGACAAGTTCGAGTCCACTCGGGCCCGATCTCCGACTCCATGAACACTCTTGCAGCGACCGCTTCATGGAAGCGCTATTTCATCTTCTGTGGAGTGGGAGCCAGCGGTCTGTTGGTGGACATGGGGCTCTTCCACCTGCTTCATACGAGGCTCGGGTGGCCACTAGAGGCTTCGAAGCTCGCGGCCGCCGAGACAGCATTGCTCAACAATTTCCTGTGGAATGACCGATGGACCTTCGGCCACCGACCGATCGAGATCGACGCACCCTGGCCCCGACGCCTCTTCCGTTTTCATGTGATCTGCCTCTCCGGAATCGCCCTCACGATGCTGTTCCTCGGCGTCCTGCACCGATGGGCAGGCATCCATGCCGAATTGGCCAACGCCGTGGCCATCGTGGGGGTCAGCGGCTGGAACTTCGCCTGGAGTCGCCGCTGGGGATGGGCAGCCCGAATCGCCCCTGCTTCCGCCCAACCGCCTAAGCCGTGAACGCTTTTTCCCAAAAATCTCCGCGCTGGATTCGCGCCGCAGGCTGGATACTGCTCGCAAAACTCATCTACTTGGGGACCGTCTTCCTGGCGCTGAAGGTGTGGAATCATCCGGAGCAAATCCCGAAATTGGAGGTTCGCTGGCCGAGCGATGCCGATCCCACGTTCGAGAGCCATTTCGCCACCTGGGATTCCGCGCACTACCTTCTGCTGGCCACTCAGGGCTATGCCGACGGGGTCCGTTCGTGCGCCTTCTACCCGCTATGGCCATTGCTCTGGCGCGGGGTCATCGCCCTAGGGGCTCCTCCGGTCTGGGGGGGACTGGTACTGGCCAACCTCTTCTCCACGTTCGGGCTGGCTCTGGTG
>CAYTWV010000865.1:0-1597 GCA_964442235.1 uncultured Myxococcales bacterium
GCAAACCAGACGACGTATTCTCGCACCGGGCAATAGTTCGGATCGGTCTTGGGCTTCACTTCCAAATCGCCCAGAGGAACTTCGCCCACACGCCCCTTTTCCTTGGCCTGAACCATGATGCCGGAGTCCACATCGTCCTCCAGGCTCAACACTTCCATGGTGTGGCCCAATCGAAAACAGGCTTTGGCCGCTCCCTCTTGGAAGTAAGCATCGTCGTCGTCGTCCATTCGGGTCGCCGCAAAGGGGAAGGTCAGGTGCTCCGAAAGCCAGTGCATCCAGTCGCGCTCCTGCCACTCCTCCCACTTCTGGTCGTAGGCAGCGTCGTTTCCAGGAAGATTGCCTTCGTCTGATTCGCGCAAATCCCAGGAATGGTCGTCGTTCATGTTCACCGTGCTATCAGTAGGAAGAAACTTCCGGTGGCTTTGCCTCATCCCGCCGGCTTGCCCGGCACGGCAAGGAGGCGATTTTGTAGTGGCAGGTAAAGCACACCGTCAGCCGCCGTGGGAGTGATGGGCATGCTCTTCAGGCGGCTTCGTGATAGCACCTGCAATTCCTTGCTGGCCTTCAATACCCAAAGGCTGTTGGCCTCCGTTCCCGCATAAACTTTCTCGTCCGCAACAAAAGCCGAAGCACACCAAGTCTTTGCTCCCAAAGGATGCACCCAATACCGCTGGCCGGTGGCGGCATCAAAACAGTGCAGGTTGCCGGTGTAGTCTGGAATATAGAGGAGTCCCTCTGAGATGGCCGGGGTCGCCGTGGTGCGTTCGACCAGTTCCGAAGCCCACACCTTCCTGCCGGTGCCTGCATCCACACAGGAAAGGCAGCCACGCCCAACGCCATGAATCGGGCTTTGGCCGATGGCCACGTAAACCCGTCCTGCGTGGAACACGGGGTTGCCAATGACTTCACTCGGCCCATCCGGGCTGTTTTTGCTGTGCGTGGAATAGGGGACCGACTGCCCATCACGCATCCTGAAATCTGGCGGATTGCAGTCGTAGGCCCAGACCTGCTTGAGGATTTGGATTTCCGAACCTGGGCCTGGCGAGGGCGGTTCGAAGGCGTAAAGAAAACCGTCGGCACCTCCGAAAAAGATACGCGTCTGGGCATTCACTCGGCCTGCCACAGGTGAGGACCAGTTGCAGTGCAACATGCGCCGTCCGATTCTGGCGTCGTCTTTGGCCACCAGCCGTCCGGAATTCTTGTCGAGAACAATGAGACTCGGGGCGTCGGGCTTGGGAGTCTTGTCGTGGCGGTCGTCAATACCGTTGGAAGTGCAGGCGTAAAGGAGGTCACCGTCCAGCAGAAGGGTGCTGCCGCAAACGTCGTGCAGAATGACCCCCAGTTCCGTGATGAAGTTGTACCTCCACAAGATGTCGCCATCGGTCGGCTCCAGTTTGGCGTTTGGACTGTTGGTGATCCCCATGTAAGCGAGTTCCTCCAGAAATGAACCGTCATTGCCGTTGGCCTGGCCTTCGCGATCCAAGCACAGGACTTCGCCCCGGCTGCCGACCACATAAACGCGGTTGCCCTCCACCACCGGCCCCGAGCAGACACCGCAATTCCACTGGTCGAAGTGATAGGGCGGTTTGACGCCTGC
>CAYTWV010000866.1:0-1596 GCA_964442235.1 uncultured Myxococcales bacterium
CCATAAATGGCCTATACCAATTATATCAGCCTATCCCGGGTATCCGACGATGATCGAGACAAGGATCGGAACAAGGATGAAGATCAGTGATCGGGACAAAGATCGGGACAAAGATGCGATTCCCAATGGATAATCCCCTCATAAACCCGGAAGCGCCCGAAGCTTCTGAGATGGGGCAGGATGTGAGTGTGCGAGTGGGTGTACGAGTAGGGGGGTGGCGGTTCGCCCGCAGGGAACGAGGAAGCGGGGGATCGCTCGACGTAGGACGGTCCTCCGGGCCGTCCCGGCAGATGCGCAGATACCGGACGGCGCAGGAGCACCGTCCTACTCCGGATTCCGGCTGCCCATGCCTTCGTCGCGGTACGGTACCTGGTCCAGCAGGGCCACGGGCTTGCCGGGTTCGGCGACGGCCAGTCCGGCGGCAAGTGCAATGAGGGCCATGACGGCGTGCGTGATCTTCATGCGTTCAGCGCCAGCCAGCCCAGCAGGGCGAGCATGGACCTTGTTCGATTGACAGGCAACGTGGAATCGGGATACATACAGGTCACGATTTTCCTTTGTAAGGGGATATTGTTAAGCAAATGGGAGAAGTACTGCCAGCCAATTCGGCAGCCGGTCAAGCCGATCAAAGGGGGCTCACCCAGGCAGTAGGCGCACAGGCGAGTGGAAGCCCGCCTCGATCATCTTGCGAAGCAGGTCGTTTGCAGCGGCCATGGTCAGTTGGCGGTCGCGGACGGAAGCCTGTAGGATGCCGATGGTACCGCTGACCAAGACCCCCAGGTCGGTACAGGTCCGTCTGGCCGCCAGATCGTCTGTCACAACGACGCCTTGCCGATGTCTCGCCGCTGCGATTGTGCCGGCTTCGCCCTGACCCAAATGCGCAACCAGTTGCCCGAAGGTGGTCCGTTCGGCCTTATTCAGCGACACCACGTGCAACATGCCCTTGTCCACGAGTTGGAGGCATCCGGTCAACTTCGCGTGGCCCGACGCCACCCCGCGTGTCAGTTCGTCCACGACTTGGGTGGCGACGAAACCCTGTTTCCGGTAGCGGGTGGTCAGAACGTCCAGACCGTCTGCCAAGGCAAAGTTGGACAGTGTAACGCTGTCGAAAAACCAGCCACCGGCCTTAGGCATGTGCAAGGTCTTCCTTGGCGTAGACCGTGTTCTGTGCGATGCCACGCTCGTTAAGCCATTCCCGCGCCTTGAGCGGCGTCAGCCCCAAGGTCTCGGCCACTTTGCCGATCGCGATATACCCACCCCGGTAGGCCTCCAGGGCCTGGCGCTGCTCCGCCGTCAGTCCCAACGCTTCCGTCTGATAGCAGATCTGGACCGCCTGGCGGACCAGTTCGCCAACGGTCACGCGCCGATGCCCGGCCACTTGTTTCAGGCTGCGGGCCATGGCAGGCTCGACTTTGATATGCAAGGTTGCGGTTTGTGCCATAGATCCTCCATGTACATGATTAGGTATACCACTTTCAGCCCAATGCGTCAACCCTGTAACGGAAGGGGTTGCTTGAACGGGGGAGGGGAGCAAGACAGGAAGTGGAGCGGGCGATGGGAATCGAACCCACGTAAGAAGCTTGGGAAGCTCCTATT
>CAYTWV010000867.1:0-1589 GCA_964442235.1 uncultured Myxococcales bacterium
GGTCGCGAATTGAGGAATGTCCGTACCCAGGTCATCCTGCTGTGAGTCTTGAGACGAAGGCACGTCCGTGGGATCCAGCGTCGGGCACTGTTTTGAATCGGATGAACAAGAGGCCATTAACAAGACGGCTGTGGCCGTCAGGGCCAAAGAGCGGGCGAAATGACGCATGGGCTTCCCTCCGAGGATTCAACGGGGCGCATTATAGCGATCGAGTGCCGCGTAATGAAAGGCAAACGGACATTGCCCCGAATTTGGCGGGGAATTGGCCCATTTGGGCACGGCGACCTATCTTTGAGCGTGAAACAGGAAGTTCCCCGTCACGACTGGTTGAAAACAGGAGGCCACCATGAACGGAAGTCTAGGGTCCCGGCAAAATTCTGGTTTGCCGATCACGACACGAAGGACATGGCTGGTCGGGGTCATTTTGGTCGTCATGTTCGGTTTCTCGAGCGAAGCAGTGGCTTGGCAGCCGGGCAAAGTGGTCGTTCATGAGCGAAAGACCGGGCTGCACACGGGGGCCTGGAAGATTCGAAATAAGTGGGATCGAAACGCCGAACTGGAGTGGGCGAAGTGGGTGGCCGCCATTGGGGCCGCACGAGAGAAACAGTCCTTCCGGATTCCCGCGGGACTTAAGGATCCCAAGATCAATCCACTCTATACCCCCGAGGACCAGACTCTGCGCATGCTGGTGGATTGTGGAGAACTGCCCTATGCCATGCGGGCCTATTTTGCCTACAAAACGGGGCGGCCGTTTTCGTTTGTGGCCACTCGTGGCAAACGTTACCGACTGGGGAATCGCCCACTTGAGTACATGGATTTCTCGCAGTTCAAAGACTTCAACAGCCTGGCCTCCATGATGTTATCCAGGGTCACCACGGCTACCTATCGGGTGCACCCAACGCTGGAGGGGACCGACACCTATGTGGTGGATGTGCGGCCCGAGACCGTGATGCCGGGCACTGTCTATTACGATCCCAACGGCCACGTCATGCTGGTCTACCGGGTCGATGCCAATTCGGGCGAGATCTTTATGCTGGACAGTCACCCCGACGGGACGTTGACCCGCAAGATGTTCAATTCCTCGTATGGGATTGGCGCAGGAAAGGCCGGCGGAGGGTTCCGCAACTGGCGGCACTACCGAATCGACGTCGTGGACAACGCAAAAGGGTCGTTTAAGCTGGTTCGGGAGCTAAATAGGGAATCCTACGGTTGGGATCCCAAGGCGCAGTATCTTGGTCTGTATAAGATCGATTCATTCGAGCTGACCTACCACGAGTGGGTGAAGGCCCGCATTTCCAAGAACGGAATCTACCTGTGGCCCGTGCAGGAGTTCACTTCGGCGGTGGACAACCTGTGCTTGTTCATCCAAGACCGGGTTGTGGCCGTGCAAGAGGCTGTGACCCTGGGGGTACACCAGAAAAAGCATCCGCCCTCTCTGCCGGCGAACATTTATGGGGCCGAGGGAGAGTGGGAGAATTACGCGACCCCGGGCCGAGATGCACGGTTGCGATTTCAGGTCTTCCAGTTGCGTGGCCTGTTGGCTAAGTCCATGAAAATGGCCCTGGCCAAAGACAAGCGACTGAAGTACT
>CAYTWV010000868.1:0-1562 GCA_964442235.1 uncultured Myxococcales bacterium
CCGACTGCGGGGCATGGGACGCCACCAACTGGCACAGCGCCTCGTACGCTGCCTTTACCGCCTCGCCGGGGAACTGTTCCAGCAGGAAAAGCGCCAATCGGCCGTTGTGGGAAGCGGCCTTGGCCCGAGCCTCGGCGTACGGTGCACGCTGAGCCGGCGCAGTGGCCGGCGTGGGATCTGTTGGCGGCACCGCAGCGGGGGGAAGTGCGGGAGGTTCCTTCGGCGGGGTTGGCTGGGGCGGCAGCGGGGCCGGAGCGGGTTCTGAAGGTTGGCCCGAGTCCGGGGCAGCGTCTGCGGCGGCCTGGTGGTCCAGAGCCTCTTGCCTGGCAAGTTCCTCCAGATAGGGTTCCAACTGGTACAGGGCAGTAATGAACGAGGTCTTTTGTACCGTATCAACATCGCTGGTCATATCCAGGGCAGCACTTTGCAGGTCTCGTTTGCTGTCCAGCAAGCCTTCGATGCCCCGCTCGATGCCGGTTGCGGCGACCAGACATATCTCGATGACGGGATGGGTCTGGCCAGTTCGATGGGCACGACTGGTCCGCTGGTCGATCTTGGCGGGATTCCAGGGCAGGTCCAAGTGGATCACGTAGCTGGCGGCCTGCAAGTTCAGCCCGGCACCCCCGGCATCACTGATCAGCATGACTCGCACCAAGGGGTCCGAAAAGAAGTCCTGAATCACCTTCTCCCGCTTCTTCTGGGGCACACCGCCGGTAAACGTCAGGTAGGGAATCTCCAACGCCTTAAGCCTGTCTCCGGCCAGCTTCAGCATCTCCACCCACTCGGAGAAAACCAGCACCTTGCCCTCACCCTGCTCGTGCAACTGCTGAATCTGCTCGCTGAACAGGTCCAACTTGGCGCAGCGGCCGGGCTCCAGGCCAGGCTCACACAACTCCGCAGCGTTGCAGGCCTGGCGAGCCTTCAACAGACACGCCGAGAGAATCTTCATCTCCTCGCCGGTCAAAGGCTTGCGATGGGAACGAGCCAGAAGTGTGGTGGCCTTCCTCCGCTTGGATGCCTCCAGGCGGACTTGCGTCGCAGACAATTCCACGTACTGAACATCCTTGGTCAGCTTCGGCAACTGCAGGTCCACATCTTTCTTCATTCGCCGCAGGAAGTAGTGGCGGACAGTATCTCTGAAGCGGCCCATCTCTACTGCATTGCCCACCCGACCCCGTTCGTCCAGTGGCTGATGGTTGAAGTTGAACCACCAGAGGGGCCCAAACATCTGCCGGTCCACAAGCTGGCACAAGCTGAACATGTCATCCAGTTTGTTCTCCAAAGGCGTTCCGGTCAGAACGAACAGGAATCGGGCGCCAATCTCCTGGACAGTCTTTACAGTCAGCGTACGGAAGTTCTTGACCCGCTGCGCCTCGTCCAGAATCAGCAACTCGAAACCGACATCCATGACAGCAGCAAGGTCCTCTCGGGCCGATTCGTAGCCCACCAGTTTGTAGGGCGAGGGGTCGCGAAGCAGTTTCAGTCGCTGAGCCTTGGTACCCACAACATCCACGGCATCGATATTGGCGAATTTCTTGATTTCCCTCTTCCATTGCGACCGC
>CAYTWV010000869.1:0-1558 GCA_964442235.1 uncultured Myxococcales bacterium
AGAATGGGGATGAGTTGAACCTAACCCTGACCAAGGAGCAACTTCAGGAAGTCAAGGGAGAGTTTCCCGAGGCGTCTCAGGTCGGCGGCTATGCAACCTTCAAAGTGGCGGAGCTCTGGAGCAAAGAAATCGGCCCAGACACGTTCATTTGCATAGTGGTTGTGGGTAGTAAGGTTAAGGCGTTGGGGACATTCAAGAAGTAGGGCGTCGCCTTCCGTTCAGGTGTGCAAATGCTACAATCGCTGCCAAAGCCATAAGCAACAAGACCATGGCAGGCCGACCTCGGGAGTTTGCCGAGCCCATGGCGCACCCTCCATCGGACTTTTTCGACCCCGTGTCGGTCACCAAATCCTGCTCTTGGGCATCACTTTGGGTTACGGCATCGGCCTGGGCCTCGGGCGACGGTTCCACAGGCGCCACGGTCTCTTCCACGGCATTCATGATGTTCCAGTCCACGGGTTGATGCAGTGGGTCGTGCTCGACAAAGGTCCGGCTGGCGGATACCAGGCGGCTGTGCGGCGAATCCGACAGGGACATGGCAAAAACCAGGCAATCGGGATTGTCCGGCATCACCACCTTGGAAGCGCCAGAGGGCATCGACAGTTCATATCGATAGAGGTATATGAACTTGTACGGGTCGTCTTTGTCCGCCAGATGGCGATGGGTGGTGTACCAGGCGATGCGGTCCTGATGGTAGAACGGGGCCAGAAAATCCGCCGGATCTTCTATTAAGAACTCGTCGGCTTCCAAAAAGGGCTTGTCCAGTTTCACTCGCCCAACCCAGGCCCCGATGAACCCCGTGAAGTTCTGCATGGCCACAGTCTGCGAGGCTTCTCCCACCCGGAATTCGCACTTCTGCGCACCCCGGCCGGCCGCAAGCAGGAAGATGCGGTCACCTTGCTTTGTGGCGGGAAGTTCAATCGATTGTCCCCGGCACTCCATCGCGTTTTGGGCGCCAGGGGCGCTGGAACCCAGTTGGAACCTGATTCCGCCGTCCACCAGTTCTTGGGGAATCTGTTCGCCAGGCGCAGAGACCAGAGTGTCGTATTCGTCGGGGCCCAAAGCGCCGTCAGCCCGGTCGTCGTTGGTGGAAATGGCATCAATGTTGTACTCCAGGGGAACCACACGAGTTGTGGCCATGCCCAGGTCTGCCAACCCCTTGGCGGGTCGAATCCGATAGGTGCGAATCTGGTACGGAGTGAAATTCACGGACAGCACACCCTCCGTGAGAGTTGCGGGCGTCTTAAAATCCTCGATTCCATCCAACTCTTCTGCCGATTCAAGGCCCGTACCAAAGGCCAGCTTCACCCCATTTTGAGTTTGGCCGGCCATTTCAACCAATCGCACGACGTAACCGTCGCCATCTTCAGCCTTCTTCAGCGCCTTGACGGCCACGTCGCCGCCAGACAACGTGACCGGGAAGAATGTGCGTCCCTGCGGGCCTGAGGCCCGAAGCGTCTGGAACGCCAGCATCGGCTGGTTCAGGCGGGCCGCAACGGGCCACGCCACGCCCTGCCAATCCCCTGTATGGCCGTGGATGCTGTACGTGAACGTGTGT
>CAYTWV010000870.1:0-1556 GCA_964442235.1 uncultured Myxococcales bacterium
TTGTTCGCTATCAGCGGCCTGGGCCGACGAGGCTTATCTTTCGCCAGCCATGAAGGCGCTGATCGGATATGAAGACCATGAAATGCCGAATTCCATCTCGGCTTGGATGAACAGGGTGCATCCCGACGACCGACCCGTGATGAAAGGGGCGGTGTTCCACCACTTGAAGTCTGGCACACCCGCCTCGCAAGTCGAGTATCGGATACAGCACAAGGACGGACACTGGCTCCAGTTTCTGAGCCGAGGCAAACTGCTGCGCGACGGCCTGGGCCGCCCCACCAGGTGGATGGGCGTGGTCATGGACATCACCTCGGTATACCAGGCTCAACAGGGCCAGGCACACTTCTCCGAGTTGACCTCTGCGTTGCTTCGCCACAGCCCCGACGCCGTCTACCTGTTCGCTTTGGACAGTTGTTTCCTGGCCGTCAATGAGGCTGGCGCAAAACGTTTTGGGACCGAACCGAACCTCCTGATCGGCCGCTACATGTGGGACTTGATTCCCCCGGAGTTGGTCACCTCTCGCAAGGCCGCCCTGCAGGAGATCATTGCCACGGGCACACCCCGAATTCTGCATGACAATCGGGTGGGCGTGCCGTGCGACAGCATCGTCTTCCCCATCCCCAATGCCCAAGGCATCATAGACCGTTTCGGAGTCATCGTTCGTGAGTTCGCACCGACTTTGCCTTGACGCTTCGCACCTGTGCCACCAAGATTCCCAAGAACGACCCGTGGAGGAACCCTGATGTTGTACCCGAACCTGGATAACACCTTCGTCGAGGCCCTTCGGCACGCCCTGGAGCACCATTCCGACGAGGGCCGACGCCGCATCGCCGCCTTTGATGCCGACGGAACCCTTTGGAAGGGGGACATTGGTGAAGCCTTGCTGCGCTGGCTCATCGCCGGCCAGCTGCTTCGAGACGTGGACTACAGCATCGACGTCTACGACGATTATGAACACCGAGTCTCGCTGAATCGGACCGCCGGATACATCCACGCCGTGGCCCTGATGCAAGGCATCCCCGAAGAACAGGTGGTCTTGTGGTGCCGCCAGATGGCCAATGCCTGGCCCAACTACCGTCCCGAAATGAAAGGGCTGGTGGACTATGTGCGTGGCAACGGCTGCGAAGTCTGGATCGTGTCGGCCAGCAACCGCTGGATCATTGCCGAGGCGGGACCGTTTATGGGATTTCGGCCCGAAGAGACCCTGGGCATCTCGTTGGAAGTTCACGATGGCGTGCTGACGTCCAAAGCGCAGCACCCCGTGACCTGCAATGCCGGAAAAGTGGAAGCCATCGATGTGCATATCGGACAGCGCCCCCTGCTGGCCTTCGGCGATAGCCTGGGCGACCTGGAGATGCTGGAATACGCGCAGTTCCCCTTTGTCATCGGCGAAACCGCCAAACCCAATGCCCCCTTGATCAAGATCGCAAAAGAGCGCGGCTGGCCCATTCAGTTGTTCTGATTGACACGGCCCGGTCGGGGCCTCTGAAATGCTATTTCTTAGGCTTGGAGTTCCAAAGCAATGAAGCCAGGGCCGCAGCAACAAGCGAGAGCCC
>CAYTWV010000871.1:0-1535 GCA_964442235.1 uncultured Myxococcales bacterium
GGGCGGGGATGCCTGTCCGGGCCAGCAGGTCGTCCAATAGGAAGCCGGGGCGGGCGATAGCTTGACTGACTGCGTTACGGACGGTCTTGCGCCGGTAACGAAAGACACTTCCGGCCCAGTCCAGGAATGGAGTTCGGGTCTGGTGGTCCAGCAAGGGCTGGGCCAGGGGGGCAAGGTGCACCAGGGCCGAGTCCACTTTGGGTTTTGGGAAGAAGGCGCCGGCCGGTACTTTTCGGATCAGCCTGGCCTGGTGGGTGACGGCGCACAGGATCGATGGAATGCCATAGGCGTCTTGCGTAGGCGAGGCACACAGTCGAAGTGCGACCTCTTTCTGGAACATGAAGACCATCTGGGAGATGACCCCCGGGGGCGCATCCAGCGCTTTGGCCAGGATGGCCAGCGACACATAATAGGGCAGGTTTCCGACCAGGACGTAGGGGGACGGAGCCAGCGAGGCCAGGTCGACGTCCAGCATATCGCCTTGAATTACGGTGAACGGGCGCTCGAAGAACTGTTCACGCAGGGTCTCGGGAAGATCCGGGTCCTTTTCGACGGCAACCACGTTGGCGCCGGAATCCAGCAGAAACCGAGTCAAGAATCCCCGGCCCGGGCCCACTTCCACCACGAAGCTTCCCGGCCCCAGGCCCGTGGAGCGTACCACGGTGCGAGCGGTCTCTTCGTCGGTCAGAAAGTTCTGTCCAAAGGCCTTCTTGGGCGGAGCCATCATGCGGCAATGATCGGGGCCAGTTGCCCGCTGGCAAAAGGCTCCAACTGCATCAAGTCCCGGCCCGTGATGGGGGTCTTGAAGCGGGCCAGATTGGCGATCATGGCCGCATTGTCCGTGCAATACGCAAATCGGGTGACGTGGGCACACAGGCCATGGTCCGGTGCGGTCTGTGTCAGTTTGGCCCGCAGTCGGCTGTTTGCTGCCACACCGCCGGCAATCACCACATGTTTCGCCCCGTGGGCCAACGCTGCGGCAAAGGTGGTGCGCAACAAGGTGTCGACCACGGCTTCCTGGAAACTTGCGGCCACATCGGACAGGGTCAGCGTGTTTTCCGGGGAATCGGGGTTCCACCCTTCAAAGAAGACTCGGGCAGAGGTTTTAAGCCCCGAGAAACTGAACACAAAGTCTTCACGACCCCGCAGCGGACGGGGGAACTTCACGGCGTCGGGGCGACCATTGCCCTCTCGCGCGATTCGGTCGATGTGCACACCACCGGGATACGGCAGGCCCAGAATTCGGGCCACCTTGTCAAAGGCCTCTCCGGCAGCATCGTCCAGCGTGTATCCCAACAAGGCATACTTCCCGGGTGCGGAGACCAGATAAATGCTGGTATGCCCACCCGAGACGGCCAGCGCCAGATACGGAAATTCCAGCGGGCCATGAGGGTGCTCGGCGCCATCCTCAATCAGCACGGCCGTGATGTGCCCTTCGACGTGGTGAATGGGGACCAGTTCCAGACCACGGGTCCAGGCCAACGCCTTGGCATACTGCACGCCCACCATCAACGAGCCAATCAGTCCGGGCCCCA
>CAYTWV010000872.1:0-1533 GCA_964442235.1 uncultured Myxococcales bacterium
GGCGTCGGGCAGTTCGCTGCCATCGCGGGGCCTTCGGGCAGCGGCAAGACGACCTTGTTGAACCTGGTGGGGTGTGTGGACACCCCCACCCGAGGCAGCGTGGTGGTGGATGGCCAGGAGACGTCGGCCTTAAGCGAACGTGAGTTGACCAAGCTTCGATTGCTTAAGCTGGGTTTTATCTTCCAGTCGTTCAATCTGATTGGGGTGCTGAACGCCTTCGACAACGTGGAATTTCCCCTGCTGCTGCAAGGTCACATCGACCGAAAACAACGAAAAGAACGTGTGCTTTATATGCTGGAAAAAGTCGGCCTCGCCGACCATTGGAAACACCGCCCCGGCGAGCTTTCAGGCGGCCAGCGGCAGCGGGTAGCCATCGCTCGAGCGCTGGTGACCAGGCCTAGAATAGTCTTGGCCGATGAACCCACGGCGAATCTGGACTCGACCACGGGCCAAGCCATCATCGACCTGATGAAAGAGATCAATGCGGCCGAACGCACTACGTTTATCTTTTCGACGCACGACCCCAAGGTGATGTCCCATGCCAATCAAGTCTACCGGCTTGAGGACGGCCTGGTGGTGGAGGGCACGCCATGATTCTCTGGCGAATCGCCCTGCGAAACATCCTGGCGACCCGCATGCGCACGGCCATCATTGGGCTGTTGACCGTGTTGGGAACCGCCCTGGTCGTGGTGGGACTCAGTCTGCTCTCTTCCTTGGAACAGAGTATGGCCAGTTCTGTGGTGGGCAGTGTCACGGGCCACGTCCAGATTTACTCTGAAGATGCCAACGATAAGTTGGACCTGTTCGGGGCCCCCACCGGCACCCCGGACATCAAGACCGTGGTCGATTTCCCCAAGGTTCGTAAGGCTCTGGAGGCGCTTCCCCTGGTCGACGCCGTCATTCCCATGGCCAACGACTTTGCCATCGTCTTTTCGGGTAACTTCATCGACACCAAACTGGCCGAACTTCGAGATGCCCAGAAGGCAGGGGACACCACTCGCCAAACCTTGCTGACCCAGCAGTTGCGCCATGTGGTCGAGTCCATGCAGGGCGAAACCGATGCCCTGGAACCCTTCAAACAGGACAACGGCGAGAAGCAGGAACTGCAGACCCGCCGAGAACTGCTGGCCAAGGCTGCCGACGCCCAGTTTTGGGATTCGTTTCAGGACAACCTGGAAGCTCGGATGGACTTCCTTGAGAATCACATCGCCCCGCTGGCGCTGGACGAATCCATGATCTTCCTGCGGTACTTGGGGACCGACCTGAACACCTTTGGTCAACACTTCGACCGCTTCCGGATTGTGGACGGCACCGCCGTGCCGCCGGGTAAACGAGGCTTCCTGTTTGCCAAGCAGATCTACGAACGCCAGGTCAAACATCCTGTGGCCAGGAGGTTGGACTTCATCAAGGACCGTTTCGACGCCGGCATCCCTATCGCCGGTGACATGATCCTGGAGAACCTGGTCAAGCATTTCCCCGGGCCGCGCCGCGGCACCACCGTAGAGCGGCTGCAGTACCGGCGTCTCGACTTCG
>CAYTWV010000873.1:0-1531 GCA_964442235.1 uncultured Myxococcales bacterium
TGGGCAAGCCCCGTCTGGCCACCATCACTGTGTCGACCCGATCCGTGGGCAACAGTCGGGTTGAATTCAGCGTAGCGGACGATGGTGCGGGGATTCAAACGGAACGGGTCAGAGCCGCAGCGGTTCGAATGGGGCTGCTTGCCGACGACCGCACCGCTCCACTGCCGGAAGCCGAGTTAACCGAATTGGTGTTCCGGTCTGGTCTGACTACAAGCCCCATGCTTACGGACCTGTCGGGGCGGGGGTTAGGTCTGGCCATCGTTCAAGAGCGGGTTGAGAGGCTTGGGGGCTCTATCGACGTGCAGTCCACCCCCGGTGTTGGCACCCGTTTTCGGATGGTTGTGCCGCTCTCGATGGCAACATTCAGAGGCGTCTTCGTGGACGCCTGCGCAAGACGTTTTGTCATCCCCACTGCCAGCGTCGTCCGGGTTGCCCGGGTGCGGGCCGACCAAATCCAAAGTGTCGAGAATCGGCAGACCGTGCAACTTGGCGGCAGGGCCTTGTCGCTGGTCCGTTTGCGCGACGTGCTGGAACTGTCCGGGCCGGAACCCACCGAGCAGGCGGCCAACCGACTGCTGGTCGTCGTGCGTTCGGGGGAAAGGCAGATTGCCTTGGTTGTCGATGAGGTTATCGGGGAGCAGGAGGTCATGCTGAAGAGCCTGGGCCGCCAATTGCCCAAGGTGCAAAACCTGGCCGGCGCCACCATTACCAATACGGGCGTCGTCGTCCCGATCCTGAACGTGGCCGAATTGATGGATAGTGCCTGTGCCGAAGGCATTGGCAGCGGAGCAACGGGGATTCCGGAAAACGCGGGCGGCCGGGTCGTTCGACTGCTGATTGCCGAGGATTCCATTACGGCCCGCACGTTGGTCAAGAACATCTTGGAGGGGGCCGGTTACGAGGTCGTTGCTACCGTGGACGGTATGGATGCGTTGACCCGGCTAAAAACCGAGGATTTTGATTTGGTCGTCTCCGATGTGGACATGCCCCGTTTGAACGGGTTCGAACTGACGGCCAAAATCCGGGCGGACAAGAGGCTGGGGGCCCTGCCCGTGGTTCTGGTGACAGCGCTTGGCTCGCAGAAGGACCGCGAATATGGCATTGAGGTTGGCGCAAACGCCTACATCGTCAAGAGTGATTTCGAACAGGGAAATTTATTAGAGATTATTCGACGACTGGTATAAATAGATTAGGAGAGGCCAGGGTTATGATAGATGTGCTCATTGTAGAGGACTCCAAGGTCATTCGAGACTATTTGGTCTTCATCTTGGAGTCGGACCCCGCCCTTCGTGTGGCGGGAACTGCTGCCAGCGGAGAGGAAGCGCTGGTCAGTGTGCAGGAACGTGTGCCCCAAGTGATTCTGATGGATGTCCATTTGCCTGGAATTGACGGATTTGAAACCACGCGACGCATTATGGCCGTGACCCCGGTGCCCATCGTGGTGTGCACTGCCAGCACCAGCTATTCTGCCGTAGAAACGGCCCTGCGTGCCGTGGAAGCTGGGGCGTTGACCGCGGTGAAAAAACCTTGT
>CAYTWV010000874.1:0-1530 GCA_964442235.1 uncultured Myxococcales bacterium
GTCATGGATCCGTGGCAGGTCCATGGCGAGGAGATTCACTAGGTGGCGGTGGGGCCGGTCCACGCGGGCGTCATCGAGCCCGGCCACTTCCGTTTTCAATGCCACGGCGAGCATGTGTTCCATCTGGAGATCGCTCTGGGGTTTCAGCACCGAGGGATCGAACGGGCCATGATTGGTGGCCCCAACAGGCGAACGCCGCACTACATGGAGACGCTGGCCGGGGATACCTCGGTGGGGCATATGACGGCGTATTGTCAGGCGATTGAGGCGCTGTCGGGCAGGGAGGCTCCGGCCAAGGCCCATGTGATTCGTGCGCTGGGCCTGGAACTGGAGCGATGTGCCAATCACGTGGGGGATCTTGGGGCTTTGGCCGGTGATGTGGGCTTTTTGCCGACACAGTCCTTCTGTGGCCGTCTTCGAGGCGACTATCTGAACCTGTCGGCGCAGATTTGTGGCAATCGATTTGGGCGCAATCTGGTTCGGCCCGGCGGGGTGGACTTTGATGTGGACGAGGAGCTGGCCAAGGCGCTTACGAGCAAGTTGATCGAAGTGTATGCCGACGTGAAGGGAGCGGTGGATCTGCTGTTTGAGACCCCCTCGGTACGGGCACGATTCGAAGGCACGTGCACACTTAACAAACACGACGCTTCCGTCTGGGGCCTGGTGGGTGTTGCGGCCCGGGCCTGTGGCAGGACCAAGGACGTGCGTTGGGATTTCCCAACGGGAGTCTGGAGTCACACCAAAGGGGCCGCTTCGGTGCGGACCACCGGTGACGTGATGGCCAGGGCAGCGGTCCGATGGATGGAGATTCAGCATTCACACCAGTGGATGCTGGGCTGGCTTGGGGCGTTGCCCATGGGGGCGATTCGTAGTCCGGAGGGACCGCTGGAACCCGGGAAACTGGTTGTTTCCATGGTCGAGGGCTGGCGAGGCGAGATCGTCCACGTGGCGCTGACTGACGCGGCGGGCAAATTTGCTGCGTACAAGGTGGTCGACCCGTCGTTCCACAACTGGATGGGCCTCTCCCTGGCGCTTCGCAACGGGCAGATTTCGGATTTTCCGCTCTGCAACAAGAGCTTCAACCTCAGCTACTGCGGCTTTGACCTGTAGGGGGGGAGCATGTTTCGAGTACTGTCGCAGCGTTGGAAGCAGGGCTATCGAACGGCCAATTACCCGGCCGTGGCGCCGAAGTTGTCGCCTCGGTTTCTGGGGGTTCCCAGTATCGACGGATCCAAGTGTCGCAATTCGGCCCAAGCGAAAGTCAACCAGTTGTTGGCCCCATCGTGTCAGGAATGTGCGTCCGTATGTCCCACTGGTGCCATGGCTTGCCAGCCGTTGACACTGGACCTGGGCCGCTGCCTGGGCTGCGGCCGATGTGCCGCGGTGTGTCCGGAGAAGGCCATTCAGTTCACGGGCGACTATCGGATGGCCGTCTCGAACCGGCAGGATCTGGTGATCCGTCCCGATTAGCCGTTGGCGCTGGCCGGGCGCCTTGGCCAGGCCAGGCTGAAGGTGTATCGCCGCTCGCTG
>CAYTWV010000875.1:0-1525 GCA_964442235.1 uncultured Myxococcales bacterium
AAGGTGGGGAACTTGCGTCCACTCTTGGTGCCAAAGATCCGGGCGGTCACCTCAATACCATCCGATTCATTGGGGCCGAAGAGCACTCCGAAGGACTCCAGCGGAGCCCCTGGCAATTCCAGAAACCGATTTCCCTCCTCTTCGCCAACCACGAACTGCCCGTCCAAAACCATGAAGGCCTCCGACACCTCGCCGACCTTGGCCGATTGAAACCCTTCTTCGAACAAGGGTTTAGCCCCCTGTGCCTGAATCAGGCTGGCGGCCGTGAACAACCCCGCCGCAACGAACCCGATGTGAAGGAAGCGTTTCATGGATTCTCACCCGATAGAGCCCAAAGCCATCGACCGCAAGCCCCGGCCACGGTCAGCGGATATCGAGCACAATGCCCAGCTTGTTGAGGATGTCGCCCTCGGCCTGGGACAGACGGTACAACTCCTTGTTGTAGTCGGAGAGTGCATTGATCTCGCTCGCCTCGGCGCTGGTGAGGTCGCGCTGGATTTGCAGCACCTGGAAGGCCGTGCTCTTGCCATTGGCGAGCTTCTTCTCTTCGGCATCCAGCGCCTGGTCGGCAAACTCATGCTGCTTGCGGGCGGCATTGACGCGCTCGAAGGCGGTCTTGGCCGAGCGGATGGAAATATCGATATCGCGCATGAGGTTTTGCTCGATGCGCTTGTAACTGAGCAGCAGGCGCTCTTGCTCCAGTTTGTTCTGCTTGTGGGTCTCGCGGGCGTTGCGGTTGCTCAGCGGGAAATTGAGCCTCAACCCAGCGTAGTGATTGGGCAGCTTCCGGTCTTCGATGTCCTGCAGGGACATGCCAAACGAGGGCTCGGCCCCGACGACGCCGTAACCGCCGAGCAAATCGAGCTGCGGGAAGAGCTGGTTTTTGGTGAACTTCAGACGCACTTTTTGGGAATCCAGCTGGAGGCGGGCATCCACGATGTCGGGCGACTGGGTCAGCGCCTTGTGCCAACTGTCCTTCTTGTCAAAGGCGACCGGTTCAGCCGTCAGGGTCAGGGTGGGGTTGAGCAGCAAATTGTCCCAACTGCCCAGGTCGTCGTTGATCAGGTTCCGGAGATTGGTGGACGCATCACCCAAACGTGCCTCGCTTTGCAGCAGGTCAGCCTTGGCCCGGTAGACTTCGGCCTCGGATTGCTTCTCATCGAGCGGGGCCAAGGCGCCAACTTCGACCCGCTTCTTCTGCTCAGCCAAACGACGCTCGGCCGTCTCCACCGCCTTGCGCTGCACCCGCACATTTTCGCGGGCCGCGATGAGGTCATGATAGGCCAGAGCCACCTGGGCGACGACGGTGATCACCTGCCGACGGGCCCCCTGTTCGGAGCGACCAATGCCGATCTTGTTCACCTGCACCATCATGCGGGTGGAATCGATCCAGAAATCGCGCAGCAACGGCTGGGTCAGGTCGAGGCTGGCAAAAGGACTGTAGAAGAAGCCGGAATTGATTTCCGGACGAGTGGGGGTGGCAAAGAAGACGTTGTTGTTGCGGGTCATGCCGCTCTGCAGCGAG
>CAYTWV010000876.1:0-1514 GCA_964442235.1 uncultured Myxococcales bacterium
AAGCCCCCAGCTTGCCTGGGGGTTTGGGGGCGCGCCTTGAGCGAGGCGTAGCCGAGTCGAAAGGCTGACCCGGCCCTTATCGAAGCCTGGAGCCATAAGGCGAGGCACTTCGACAATCCCTCACAACAGGGTCTTCAGAGCGTCGGCCAGCAACTGATACTCCTCGGGTGTGTTGTAGAGTTGGGCGCTGATGCGGAGCAACCGGGTAGGTGGGGTAGGGCGGGGAATGATGGGAACCTCGATGTGATGGTGCTCCCATAGCCAGATTCCCAGAGGGTCCCAGCGTTTGCCGGCGTCGGGGGCCAATTTGAGGGATGTGGGCAGGGGGATGGATGCCATGGCCCCAAGCAGTGTTTCGGGGCATGGCGGGGGCTGTTCCAGCACGTTCAGAAGCAACTTTCGTGCGTCACAGACCTTTTGATGGTTGCTGGCCATGCGTTGGGCGACGGGCATCACGGAATCCAGGTACTGTATGGCGTCCCCGACCCCAAGAAAGGCCGTGGGATCGGTGGTTCCGGGCCAATCGAATTCCAATCGAAATCGAGAACGGTCGGTGCGGGTGGAATTGGCGCCGTGGCTGATCACCAGCGGGCGGATGGCCGATTGCAGATCGGGCCGGACGTACAAAAAGGCGGAGCCCTTGGGCGAACAGAGCCACTTGTGGCAATTTCCGGTGTAGTACGCCGGAGCCAACGAGGTCAGGTCCAGCGGGATTTGCCCGGGGGCGTGGGCCCCGTCGACAAGGACCTCGACGGAACGGCTTTGCAGTTCAGCGACCAGTTGTTCAAGGGGCAGAATCAGGGCCGTTGGGCTGGTGATATGATCGATGACTGCAAGTCTGGAGCGAAGGGTCAAGGCGTCCAGCCAGGGCTGCAAGAGGCTTGCCGAGTCCGGGGCGAGGAAGGGGAGTTCCACACATACGGGGCGAGCGCCGGTGGCCTTGCAGACTTCATAAATGGCATTACGACAGGCATTATAAGCCTGTGAACAGAATAGAATTTCATCGCCCGGCCGAAGGGCGATGGAACGCAGGACGGTGTTGACGGCGGTAGTGGCGTTGGGCAGGAAGACCAGGTCTTGCTGGGGGCAATGCAGAAGGTTGCCCAGGTGAGAGCGAGAGGCATCCAAAGCCGGTTCGAGTTCTCTGTCCAGGAAGAGGACGCCCTGGGCTTCCATGCGGTCTCGCCAGCGTGTTTGGGCGTGCAACACGGCGGTGGGCGTCGCGCCAAAAGAGCCGTGATTCAGGTAGCAAACTGAAGGGTGCAGTTGCCAAAGAGAGCGAAAGGGTCTAGAGAGGTCTGTGTGTGTCATAGTGCCTCCTGAGGAATCGGAGGGTACGCCGGTCGCTGGCGTATGGTCAATGGCGTAGCCGTCGTTGTCGTCGTTGCTGAAGCTACCGATGCCAATGCCGTCGCAAAAGGTGCCAGATTCCCGTCACGCTGCCCTAAATCAGCGCTGCCGGGGGGCTGGCGGGGAAAAAGGATTGACCCACCTGGGTATTCCTGCTAAATAGG
>CAYTWV010000877.1:0-1514 GCA_964442235.1 uncultured Myxococcales bacterium
GTGCCGACAACCTGGATAGAGCGTTCATCGCGATGACCGACTTGCCGGTCCCGGTTTCTTCGGTGATGGCGCAGAAGCCTGGTTGCAGCTCGAGGGTGAGGTCCGCTACCAGCGCCAAATTCTTGATCCGTAGCGTGCTCAGCACGGGGTGATTCAAACGCCTTATTCCCTCAAAGGGGAACACCAAAGAACCGGCCTGATCACTCCTTGGAGCTTTGTGGCGAGGGGTGTCTGGGAGCCCCGTTGGAAGCCAATCTCAAATTACCGCTAGGCAAAGCCAGGCATTTCGACGCATTTTCCGCCCGTGTCAAAGGCCGTTAAGTCCGCTCCCACGGCGGAGAATGCTTCTTCATTCGAAGAGTCATTGAAGAAGCTGGAGTCCATCGTTGAGGCGATGGAGTCCGACGATCTGCCTTTGGATCAGCTCATCCAGCGCTTCGAGGAAGGTGCTGCGCTGGCCAAGCTGTGTCAGGACCGGCTCAGTGAAGCCGAAGTCAAGGTGCGCAAGTTGGAGGAAAGCCTCGAGGGCGTACTGTCGACTCAATCGCTTTCGGAAGACTCCTTGGGTGCCGCCTGAGGAATGTATTTTTGTCCGTAGTCCCAACAACATGAGCCGATATCTCGAAATGGTGGATCATCCGTCGCACGTCAAGAAGTTGACCCCTGAACAACTGACCGAACTGGCCGTATACATGCGGCAGGAGTTGATGCAGGCCTTGCCCAACACCGGCGGGCACCCCGTCCCCAATCTCGGGGTCGTTGAACTCTCCATCGCCCTGCACCGGGTCTTCGAGACACCCAAGGACAAGTTTGTCTGGGATGTCAGTCACCAGGTGTATGTCCACAAGATCCTGACCGGCCGAAAAGACCGGTTTCGGACCATCCGGACTACCGATGGGCTCAATGGGTTCGCTCTTCGGACGGAGAGCGAACACGATTGTTACGGTGCTGGTCATGCCGGAACGGCGTTGTCCGCCGCCCTGGGCATGTGCGCCGCGCGCGACCAGAAGAAGACCGACGAAAACGTCGTCTGCATCTTCGGTGATGCGGCCCTGACCAACGGCATCAGCTTCGAGGCACTCAACAACATCAAGTGCACGACCAAGAAGTTCATTGGAATCCTCAATGACAATGAGTGGTCCATCGCCAAGAACGTCGGCGCCATCGCCGAATACCTGGGCAAGTTGACCGCGAGCCCGGGCTACAACCGGCTGGCCCGTGATTTCACCAGTTGGCTCAGGAAGCTTCCCCGTGGTGAACAAGTGGCCATGCTGGGTGCCAAGGCCGAGGAGGCCCTCAAGGGGATCGTCGGCTCGCTGGCGCTGGAACCAGCCAACAATCCACTCGATGTGGATGGCCGCGGGGGGCACGGCAGTGCGCTGCTGTTCGAAGAATTCGGCCTGCGTTACTTGGGACCGATCGATGGGCACAATATCCCGTTATTGGCCAGTACCCTGGAGTTCGCCAAAACCTGCAATGAGCCCGTGGTCATCCATGTGCTCACCCAGAAGGGC
>CAYTWV010000878.1:0-1511 GCA_964442235.1 uncultured Myxococcales bacterium
GTGAAAGACCGCATCACCGCATACCCGAATTCGATAGGCCCTGGAGAGAAAACGGATGAACTCACGCACCGAAGCTGCCGAAGGGTAAGGGCCGAAGTAATGAGCACCGTCCCGCTTTCGCTGGCGCACAAACTCGAATCGTGCATAGGCCCCTTTAACGTCCACCCGAACCAACAGGAAATTCCGGTCGTCGGTCAGCCGAATGTTGTAGTGCGGCTTCAGTTTGCGAATGAGCTGCGCTTCAAGCAGCAGGGCCTCTTTTTCGCTTCCTGTCAGGATGAATTCGATGCTCATCAACTCTTTGAGCATTCGCGGGATGAACTGCCTGCTGTCGTGAAGTTTCAGATACTGGCCGACGCGGGATTTAAGGTTAAGCGCCTTGCCGATATAGAGAATGCGATTATCCAGCCCCTTCATAATGTAGACGCCGGGGCCGTCGGGCTTCTCCATGACACGAATGGCTTCCAGCGCCTCCCGCTGCTTGGATCGCTGGCTCACAGGTACCCCCAGCGTCGTCTCAGGAACCACTCGGCAAACAGCAACGCGGCCAGGAACCCGAAGGCAGCGGGGTGGTCCCACAGCGGCTCGAACACGGGCTTTTGCAAAGTCAGCGTGGCATCGGGCAAATCGAATCGGAACGTTCGGTTAACCAGCAGGGGTGACAAGGGGGCCTTAAGCAACGGTTCGACATCTTGTGCAATTCGTTGCGCCAGGGTCATTCTGGGCGCCTCAACGACGACCGCGGCTTCCCCCGATGCGGAACCCGGTTCGCCGGCCAGAGAAGCCTGTACGAACCATACACCGGCGCTTACCGGGGGCAAGGGGACCGAGGCACACTGGCCGTTGGAGATGCTCCCGGTACGCTCTACTTTCATGGGCGACACCAGGCCCTTGGAATCGACCCACCGGGCCTCGACTCGGACCTGGGCTTCGGCCTCTTCCACCGCACCTCGGGAGCAAATATCCAACTCCACGGTGGTGCCAGCCAAAACGGGCATTTCCTCAGGTTGAATGGAGAGTTCAAACGCCCTGGGATCCCGAGTCAGCCAGTCCAGACTGCCCCGCATCAGCGCCCGGTACGCCCGACCGCTTGCGGCTTGGGACTTCTCGGGGAACGCCCATTTCCACAAAGAATCCGTAGCAATCAGCAACACTCGGCCTTTTCCCGAATTTCCGGCCACAATCAGGGGTCGTTCCCGGGTTCCCTCGGGTCCCACCGATACCGCCGAGGCCAATTCCCTTGCCCCGGCCTTTGGGCTGCCCAGCGGGTTGATCGAAACCAACCCCGGCAAATCCAAGCCCCCTCCCCGACCGGCCTCATCCAACAACCCCGCTGTAGCCGGATGGCCACGCCCACCCGCACCCAGCAGCAGGTCAAACGTTCCCACCAGATAGTCCCCGTCCCCCTTGGCAGATTTCAGATCTACAGGCAGCAACGACGCCAGAACGGTGTCCTGCAGGCGCCCGGCCTGATAGGCCTGGTCCCCCCCAAAAAGCATCAGCGCCCCACC
>CAYTWV010000879.1:0-1508 GCA_964442235.1 uncultured Myxococcales bacterium
CGTAGTTGCATGAAAGTAGGACGGATTGCCAATCCGTCTGTGAATTACCGAGGTAACCCCCCAAAAACCAGTGCTGGATGAATCGCTCCAGCGGTGATGTTTCGCCGCGGTGTGACAGCCCTCGATTCATTCTGCGAGGGACGGGTTGGCAATCCGTCCTACAGGGAAACGTCTGCAACTTTTGGGTAAACTCCATCATCATCCCCATGAAAACAAACATGCGATCCCTCAGTGTCTTGCTCGCCATCGCCTGCCTGCCCCTGCTATGCACGGCGCAAGAGGCCGCGCTAGCGGCCAAGCTGACGCTGCACGCCATTTTCGCTAGCGACATGGTTCTCCAGCGTGGCAAGCCGATCACCATCTGGGGCTGGGCCGCGCCCGGCGCAGCGGTCACGGTGCAGCTCGGCAAAGTCATGCTCCGGGACATGGAATCAGCCCACGCGAACCTGCCGATGCTGCGTATGTTCTCGATCCAGGGAAACGAGCAGGCGGAGATGCAGGAAGACATCCGGGCCGAGGCGATGGAAAGCGGAGGTTGGGTGGTTTCGACCCCGGAGACCTGCCTTGAGTTCTCCGCCATCGGTTATGTCTTCGGCTCGCACATTCAGCGGGCCTTGGATATCCCGATCGGCGTGATCAAGAATGCCCGGGGTGGCGCGTCCATGGAGGCCCTGGTGCCTGCTCGCAAGTTCCAGGAAAACCCGGCGGCCAAAGCCCTTGCGGATTCCGTCAAGGCCGCGGGCGCCACGTTCGACATGCGGGCGGAAGCCCTCGCAGTCTGGCAGAGACAGACCGCCCGGGCCAAGTCGAAAGGCGTGTCCGAGTCGCAGTGGCCGAAGAAACCCGAACACGCCGAGAATGTTCCGTCCTGGAATATTCCGGGCAAAAGTCCGGGCGATCCCGGCACCGTTTACAACGGCATGTTCGGCGTTTTACAGGGCTTCAACATCACAGGCGTGCTCTTGCACCACGGTCACAACAACGCCTTGTCCCGGCAGGGGCTGCGTCCCAAGTTCTACCGTTGAATGATGAAGACGTTGATTGAAGGAGTGCGCGAGGACTTCAATGATCCCCAGCTGGCCTTCGGGGTGATCGGTTTCTGCGCCGGGGGCGAGGCACAAAGCGAGGAAAACTTCGAGGTGCAGCCACCCGGACCTCCCTTCATCCGGAAAGAGCCAAGACCGTTTACGTATGAAGTCCGCTCGTCAAGAAGCCGGTCGCCCTCCGTTATGCCTGGGGTCACAGTCCGATGGGCAACCTCACGGTCCAGGGGCACCCCGACATGCCAGTCCCCGAGTTCCGCACCGACACCTGGGACCTCCCCGAAAGTGAGGATCTGACCGTCGAGTCGATCACCCGCGAGTTCGAAAACGAGTGGGGAAAAGACGGCAAAGCCCGCCTCGAATACCGTCGCACCGAGGAAGCCAAGCGATTCGCTGAAATCAACGAACACCTCAAAACCCTCGGGCAGCCCTAATAGTAGCCGAGCGATCCAAAGCCGGAATACA